>JAPOZO010000008.1 GCA_026706025.1 Candidatus Poribacteria bacterium | reverse complement strand
GGATCCAAACGCAATTCGTGAAGCGGTCGGTATGGGTGATGGTTGGCGCGGCCAGTTTGATGGCATCGCTAAACGCATCATTGACGGAGACGGGAAGAAACTCGTTGTGAAATACCCGGAATTGCCCTATTTCCTTGCTGCTGCAGAAGCATCTGGGTTTGAAATTCCTCTTACTGAAGCACTTTACGAATTTTGTGAGAAGGGGAATTACGAGATGTTCGATAACATGAACCGTCCATCACGTTCATTTTGGAGGACCTTGCTAAAGGATTCAGACGCAGAATAACGAAAAATAATATTTTCTTAAACTTCATAAAACCGCGCCTACCGGGCCTGGGGAAACGCGGAATCGCGCGAATCCGTTCCGAAGACCTTCGACATCTCGACTTGCAATAACGCTAAAAGTTCACTTTTCAGGCGAATGAGGGAAGTATCCGTGACGTTACGCGGACGAGGCAAAGGGATAGGAACCTCTGCTTTTAGTGTTGCGGGTCTGGCTGTCAAAACATAGATTTTATCTGCGAGTAGAAGTGCTTCCTCAATATCGTGGGTGATAAGCAACACGGTCTGTCGCGCATCTGCCCAGATATCAAGCAGAATCGACTGCATGACGGTGCGTGTCATTGCATCCAAGGCACCGAAAGGTTCATCTAAAAGTAAGAGTTCTTTCCGAAAAAGGAGTGTTCGGACGAGCGCGACGCGTTGCCGCATCCCGCCCGACAGTTGCATCGGATAACTGTTTTCAAAGCCGCCCAATCCGAGCTGTGTCAAACGCTGTGTTGCCTCTGTTTTCGCTGTGTCAAGCGGTTCTCCCTGAATCTCTGGACCGATGAGTACGTTCCTGAGTACTGTCCGCCACGGTAAGAGGAGATCCTTCTGTTGCATATAGGCGAAATCTCCGGTGTTGCCGTTGATGCGTCTGCCATTGAGATGAACTTCCCCGGTATCTGGCGCGAGCAGCCCGGAGATAATATTAAAAAGCGTACTCTTGCCACAGCCGGAGGGCCCCAACAAAGCGACAAACTCTCCATCATCAACAGAGAGGTTCAAATCGTCTAACACCGGCAATTCGGCATCTTTTTCAACAAAGGTTTGGGTTAAATTTTTTACCGCTAATCTACTCATAATTCTACAAAAACTCTAATTTCGGGCAGCACGTTGACGGAAAAATCGGATAAGGGGTTTCACATACGATTCATCTGTTCTGATGTCAATAGCATCAACCTGATTTGTGCGGAAAATCTGCCGACGTTCCGTATCGGCACGCTGATTCAGTTCTGCGTATAACTGCCGTGCTTCTTCGGAACGTGTGTCAACGATCATCGTCTCTCCAGTCTCAGCATCTTCGAGTTCTATCAACCCGACATCCGGCAATTCCAGTTCTCGCCTGTCCTGTAGCGTGATAGCGATGAGTGAATGTCGCTTGCTACTCAAGCGTAACTGCTTTTCGTACCCCGTATCCTTAAAATCGGAAATGAGAAACACAACACTGTGCGGTTTAAGCACTTGATCTACGAACCCCAACGCTGTTTCAATATTTGTTCTGGGCTGCTGGGGTTGAAAACGGAGAATATCTCGGACGACGCGCAAGACGTGCCGTTTCCCTTTCCGTGGCGCGACGTAGTGTTCAACGGCACCGGTGAAGCAGATAAGCCCGACTTTATCGTTGTTTTTGATGGCGGAAAAGGCAAGTAGGGCGGCAATTTCCGCGGCAACTTCCGCTTTTGTCTCAGAGATACTCCCGAAACTCGTGGAGGCACTCATATCCACAACCAACATCATCACGAGTTCGCGTTCTTCTACGTATTTTTTAATATAAGCCTGTCCCATGCGTGCGGTAACATTCCAATCGATCGTACGTATCTCATCGCCGACTTGATACTCACGGACTTCATCAAAGGTAATTCCTTGCCCTTTGAAGACGCTTTCATACTCACCCGCAAAGACGGTGTTAACCAAGCGATTGGTAAATATTTCGATGCGTTGGATTTTTTTGAGAATCTCTTTTTCGTTCATCGGTTATGTTCCTGCTGTGATCCTTTATAGCAAGTTGGAACCTGCAAGTAGGAATGAAAAGACTTGCTTAACTATCGCAATGCCATTATACTATCACAAAAGAACAGAGGGATCAACGCCTTTTTAGCGGTTGTCAGTTTGCCTCGCAGTGAGAGTTACAAGAGGTTTGCTGTTGCTTGAACAGTAACCTCAACTGCTACAAAAACCCTCTTAACTGATAACTGATAACTGATAACCGATAACCATCCCAGGATAACTATGGAAAATCTATTTTTGGACAACACCACAATTGAGATCCACCGTGAGATTCAAACAGGGAACATCCGTCATGTCGTCTTTGATTTTGATGGCACGATCTCGCTCATCCGAGACGGTTGGCAGAACGTGATGGTACCGATGATGGTTGAATTTCTTCAGACCGAAACGGATACCATCGAGACACCAGAACAACTTGAGGCACTTGTCGTTGAATTTGTGGATAGGCTGACGGGTAAGCAGACGATCTATCAGATGATGCAATTAGGCGAAGAGATAGAGAAACGCGGCGGAACACCGAAGGAACCACTTGCCTACAAAGACGAATACAACCGTCGATTGCTGCCCGTCGTCGAAGAGAGAATCGCTGACCTTGCAGCAGGGAAACTGTCCGCCGAGCCGCTCCGGGTGCCGATGTCTCTTGAATTTCTCCAAAGCCTACGTGAGATGGGGATAAACTGCTATCTCGCCAGTGGGACGGATGTTGAATTCGTCAAAAACGAGGCATCACTCCTCGGTGTTGCCAAATACTTTGATGGTGGGATTTTCGGTGCGTTACGGGAATATAAAAAGTTTTCAAAAGCCATGGTTATCCAGAAAATCATCACAGACTTTGCGCTTAGCGGGGATGAATTGCTCATCGTCGGAGACGGGTACGTGGAGATCGAAAATGCGAAAGCGGTGGGGGCAATCGCTGTCGGTGTTGCGTCTGTAGAGGACAATAGGTACAATATGAACGCCGACAAACGGGAACGTCTGATCCGCGCGGGCGCAGATATTATCATCCCCGATTTCCGTGAAAGCTCGCAGCTGCTAAGCTACCTGTTCACTTAATTTTTTTGCAATAAACGCAAAGAGCGTGTATAATTGGAAGTGACGATAGGATGAAATATAGACAGATTGTTAAAATAATTCAAGATGATGGGTGGTATTTGGCCCGAACGCGAGGCAGTCATAAACAGTTTAAACATCCAACAAAACCCTGAATCGTGACAATCGCAGGAAAACCAAACGAGGATATCTCCAAGGGAACACTCAATAATATTCTAAAGCAAGCGGCTCTTAAGAATTGAGGAGAAAGTTTTATGGAATATGTCGTTATTTTTGAAAAATGTGGAAACAACTATGGTGGATATGTCCCCGACCTTCCAGGATGTGCCGTTGTAGGTGAAACAATGGAAGAAGTACGGCAATTGATCACTGAAGCTATCGATTTTCATATTGAAGGACTACAAGAAGCTGGTTATGATATTCCATTGCCATCGTTTACGTTGCCCGTTGAAACCGATCAAGGTGTGTCATCCGAATTAATTGAGGCACGGATTTAGTGTAGGTAACGGAACACTTGGCACTGTGGCGGAAAGACTGTATTTAGCTTGTGGTCCTCTATACGCAATGGAGAACACTATGACAAACTACGCAAAAGCGTCCGTTCATCCTTCGGAACTACAAGAATTCCAAGACAGCCAAACGGGCGCGCATATCTATCAACTCACAAACGATACTTCTATCAACCATAACCTCTATTTTCTGACTTCTTCATTCACGCCCGACCAAAAGCATCTCATCTTTACTTCCTACCGTTCAGGGAAACCGAATTTTTTCAAACTGGAATTTCCGAATGGCGATATTGTCCAACTGACAGATGCCGACGACATCCACGGCTACTCCGGTGTGATCTCCAAAGATGGCACCGAACTGTTTTACACGCAAGCAGACGCTATAAAGGCGATTCATCTTGATACTTTTGAGGAACGCGTGCTGGCGGAATTTCCAGATGGGGGTCTCGGTGAATGTAGTGTTAGCGCGGATGAACGGTTCATTGTAACGGCGATGAAGCGCGACGATAAATCGCACATCACCGTAACCGCTACGGATGGCAGCGGCGGCGAGGTTATCTATACGTCACCAGATCAGACGATTATCCATCCGCAGTTTCACCCGAAACACCCTGACCTCATCGCGTATTCAGGCGATCCCGCCCCCCGGATGTGGACGATTCGGCGCGATGGCACAAAAAACCGCTCGCTCTATCAACATGACAACAATGAGTTTCTTGTCCACGAGACCTTTCTCGGTGCAAAGGACGAATTAATTGTGACGCATTGGCCCTATGCGCTTCGGCGGATGTCTTTGGACACCCTCCAGATGCAGACGATTTCCGATTTCAATGCGTGGCACATCGCCAGTAATCGCGATGGAACGAAGGTCTTGTGCGATACTGTTCACCCAGATATCGGTTTGCGGTTGGTAGACGTGGAAACAGGCGAACATACGCCTATCTGTTATCCAGAAAGTTCATCCAGTGGGAGCCAGTGGAAAACGGATCGATATGCGCTCGCTGAGGATTGGGCAGCGGCACAGCAATCAGGCGATCGAGAGAAAGCCTTGAGTTGGATGGAGATGAAGGTGGACACGGTGTATGGACCGCAGTGGACGCACCCGCACCCCTCTTTTAGTCCTGATGAAACGGCTGTTGTGTATACGTCAGATGTTTCGGGGCATTCGCAGGTTTACGTTGCTGTGATTCCGTAAGGCGAAAAGAATGAGACAGTTTTTTGTAATTGGCTTATGTGTTCTTGCTGCGTGCAGCATTGCATCGGCACAAGAGGCGTGGATGCCGGATCCGAATTTGCGGCGAGTCGTGCGGGAGACACTTGAATTGCCAGATGAAATACCGCTGACGCAGGTGGAAATGCAACGACTAACGACATTAGATGCTTATAGGAAAGAGATAACTGATTTGACAGGAATGGAACATGCAACTAATATTGCTTGGTTGTCGTTTGCTGAAAATCATGTTAGTGACTTAAGTCCTCTTACTGAACTTTTCAAGTTAGAAACATTATATCTCTGGGCAAACCCAATATCGGATATTTCTCCTTTGGCGAATCTAACCGAGTTGAGAGAGCTTCATCTTGCGGGATGCAAAATTTCAGATATTACGCCGCTCGTGACTTTAATACAATTGAGAAGACTGAATCTTCGTTATAATTTGATTGAAGACATTACACCACTGAAAAATTTAACAGAACTTACTGAATTAAGGTTAAATGACAATAGAATCGTTGATGTCAGTCCGCTGGCAAGTCTAACCAAGTTGGAAGAACTGCAAATACAGGGTAACAAAATTATAGACCACAGTCCTCTTGATGCCTTATCTTTAACGATCTTTGAATACGATGAAGTTTGTATTTTATCAAATTTGCCTATCCACGAACGTATTGAGAATAGACGTTTTCCCTCCATTTTTAGTGCGTGGGGTGGGATAGGATGGAGCCCTGTTCTGAATCTCCCTGAAAAGTCAGATTTAGAGCAGATGGCACTTCACGATCTCTATTTTTGTTGCCTTATTTTCAATCAGCAATTCAGGGAAACACCGGAAGGCAAAAGGGTAGTGGGAGAAATGAACCCAGCAATTGAATTGCGAGACGCGTACCTTGCCCAGAATCCAAACATGCTATTTATTGCTGGATTGGAGATGCGGGAGGCCTATCCGACAAGTCACCCAGAAGGTTCGCCATATTGGCTGCGCGATGAAAATGGAGAACGGATCGTTGCTTGGTGGGATGGCGGATTACTCTTGGACTTTACAAAGCCTATTGTAATTGATAAAATCGTTGAAGAGGCGATTGCTGTTTCAAAATGTGGTCTTTATGATGGTATCTTTTTCGACTGGTGGACAGAAGACGGTCCCGTCCTTGCGACTATCGGAGGAGGGGACTGGTCTGAAGGATACGTAGGCTTTGAAGCAGAGCAGCGCGCTCGGGATATTATCCTCACCCGGATCCGTGAAGCGGTGCGCGAAGATTTCTTGATCCTCGTCAACACAAATCGACGCAAAATTCCGCGCACCGGCTGGGCAATCAACGGCACTTTTATGGAAACGGGTCGGGACCATGATGCAGGCTATACACACGATGGACTTGCTGAGATAGAAAGCACACTGCTTTGGGCAGATGAGAATCTTCGGGAGCCGCGTGTCAATTGTTTGGAAGGGTGGGGCATACCGACAGAACCCCCGGACAGCCCCAGAAATCTTCAGTGGATGCGAGTCTTTACGGCAATGAGTCTTACCCACTCGGATGGCTATGTGCTTTACAATGGTGGCATACAACATGAACACTACTGGTATGATTTTTGGGATGCTGATCTCGGTCAACCGATCGGTGAGAAAGCACAACTTTATGAAAACCGAGAGGGTTTGTTCATCCGAGAGTTCACCAACGGTTGGGCAGTGTATAATCGGTCCGGCACGGCACAGGAGATGGAACTTCCAGAGAAGGTATCAGGGGTTGCCAGCGGTCTCACTGGCACAGCACATACGATACCCGATCTCGACGGTGAAATCTATCTGAAACAGGAAACCAGTCCATCCGCGGATGTCAATGGTGATGGTGTTGTCAATATTCAGGATCTTGTATTAGTTGCGAATGCGTTTGGCGAAGCGGAACCAGATCTTAACGGTGATGAAGTCGTGAATATTCAGGATTTGGTGATTGTGGCAAATGCGTTTGGGCAATAACATTTCAAATCGGGGTTACAAATTCCGACTACAAGTATCTGTAGACCTATCGTTCCGACGGGACTCAAAAGTCAATTTAGTTAGAGATTTTCCATGGCATTTTTGATGCTGATTTCTATAGATGCTGAAGAAACACCCTATCAAAAACCCCCTACGGGGCTATTTTTTCTATGATCTGCGTTTCTACAGAGATGCCATCCCTACGGGATTAGGGAACGTTTGTGGCACCCAAGATCTTTGCCTGAACTAAAAATCCGGTGCGGTTGGGAAACCGCACCATAGGTGTCAATTTAGCGATTTTTCGTGGCATTCTCGGCATATTAAGTCTGAACTGTGATTTTTGTGATTTTTGTGATTTTTGTGATAAGGTCTCTGAGTCCCGTAGGTTGGGTTGAACGGTGTTGAGAAGTCGGATGTTAATATGCCAAACACACCTGAAAGTTAGTATCCGGCTATATCTATTCATAAACGGAGTGAAACCCAACTTTACGCTGTCAGGGTCTCGGAACCTTCAAAGGCAAAGCGTTGGGTTTCCCTCGGTCTCTGATGGATGTGGTGTATCTGGAGCGAGTTGTGTTTTTTTTTGATTTTCGGGTTTTGGTGGCATCCGTTCAACCCAACCTACGGGACTACAAATGCCGCCCCTACGGGGCTTGGTTTGTGGGGGTTACGGTTTTCTACAGAGATGCTGCAGAAACACCCAAGCAAATAAATCCTACGGAACTCAAGAGGGTTTTGAAGTTATCAAGGTTGCCGCGGAGTATCCGGTTCGGTTAGGAATGCCGGTCGCAAGAAATCCGCAGAAATACCCAAGCAATACGAGAAATACCCTATCAAAAACACCCCCAGCAAAAACACCCCCCTTTATCCCCCCTTATCAGGGGGGCAGGCGTGTACGCCGCAAAACCACACCATAGGTGTCAATTTAGCGATTTTTCATAACATTTGGTAGCAATGTCTCTACACATGCCGCCCTTACAGGGCTTAGGTTTTTGGTTAGAAGCTGCTATAAACATACCGTCCCTACGGGACTGAAGAGGTTTCTGAAGTTTTCAAGATTTCGGCGTAGGAGCCGGTTCGGTTAGGAAACCGAACCTACCGGTCTGGGGACCGTGGCGGTCGTTTTTTCTTAAATTGACAGTTATGGTGCGGTTGGGAAACCGCACCTACAGGCCTGGGAATTGCTGATAGCAATTTTAATTATAAATGGAACTTCTAGCTCCATAATCTATCATGAGAACGCTCGGAATCCCATTCTGTTGTCGGTGCGAAGTATGCTGTTTCATCCTGATGGAGATGCTCTCGGATGACCTCTTCGTTGAGGTCAATGCCTAAGCCGGGGGTTTCTGGGACATTGATGTAACCGTCTTGGATAATCGGGTTCGGCAAGCCTGTCACCATTTCATCCCACCATGGGTTATCGACAGAGTGGTTTTCCAGCACCATGAAATTTGATGTCGCTGCAGCACAGTGGACGCTCGCCATTGCGGCGATAGGTGTTCCCGCCATGTGGAGTGCCATCGCGATGCCATGCTCCTCCGCGAGATCGCCGATTTTCTTTGTCTCTAAAATCCCGCCTGAAGTTGCAATATCGGGGTGTGCTATGGCAATGCCTCGACTCTCAAACAACGGCATAAAGTCTTCTTTGCAGTAGATGTCCTCGCCTGTGCAGATGGGCGTAGCACACGAATTTGAGAGGCGCACATATTGGTCGGTGTATTGCCACGGTACCATATCTTCCAGCCACGCGAGGTTATATTTCTCCAATGCCCTCGCAAGACGGATGCAGTCCTCAATGCCGATATGTCCAAAATGATCGACTGCAAGCGGTATTTCATAGCCGATAATGTCTCGAACTGTCTCTACATACTCACAGAGCGTAGCGATGCCTGCTTCGGTCAGGCGGATGCCAGTAAACGGGTGCATCAGGTTAGAAGTGTCCAAATTTCCCTGTGGTGCGGAGAGTGTACCGGGAATGCCGCGCAGCAACCCAACACCGATGTCCATCTTCAGGAAGGTAAATCCTCTGTCCATGCGCTCTTGGAGTATCTTGCCCATCTCTTCAGGATCTCTGAGTGAGGGGGTATCGCTATAACATCGGATTTTGTCTCGGAATTTGCCGCCAGCGAGTTGATAACACGGCACCCCGTACGCCTTGCCAGCGAGATCCATCAGTGCCATCTCAATGCCACAGATCCCGCCACCTTGCCGCGCGTGGTGACCAAACTGTTTAATCTGCCGAAAGATTTTATCAACATTACACGGATTCTCGCCGATAATGCGGCTTTTGAGCATTAGTGCGTACGTCGGACTCGCGCCATCACGAACTTCACCGAGACCGTGAATGCCTTGGTTTGTGTCGATTTTCAAGATGGGACCGCCCGTTTGGGTCCGAACGATACGCATGTCGGTGATTTTCAGCTCAGAAGGTTGAGAAGCGGTATTGACATTTGATAGTACTTGTTGATCTTCCATTTTTTTAATTATTCCTTGCGGGGTGATGAAGTGGGTTTCATGTTTGATGTCCCTTTCTCTTAATCCGCCCGCGCCGTTGTTGCGTGCTGCTTTCTTTAGTTAATTTTGATTCATCTCTGAAATCATGTCAAGTGCGGTATCCAGTATCGTTAGGTGGAGTGCGACGCGTTGTTCAAGATGCCAGGCTGTCGGCGTTTCAGAAATGATAACATGTTCACTATGAAAATGCAACAGATAAGGTGTTAACCCTTGCGTTCCCCATGAGGTTGCAACTTTGTAGATGCCTTCGGCAAGATCCGGTGCATCCTCGCCCGGGTCTTCTGGGTCTATTGGGCCGATTGCTTTGGCAGCGGCGGCGAGTGTGGGTCCGATGTACTGCTCGTCACGCTTGCCCTCATAGAGGTAAAATCCGGTTGCGTCGTAGTCTTCATGGAAATCTATAGCGAACGAGAATTGGGTTTGTCCGAGTGCCTTTTTGACGATAGCGACCTCGGCAATATCATCTGTTTCAAAAGATCGGTTGATGTCTATGCCGTCATGTGTCTCACGCGCGTCATGAATATAGCCATAGGGATTAATGCACGGGATCACTAAAAACGAGAAGCTTTTCAGGAGCGTGGTGTTGTCGCGCGCGAGAAACTGTAAGACTGCTTCAACACCTGCGGGTTCATCGCCATGCATACCACCAGTGATGAGCACCTGTTGTGGTTTAGGTGCGGACGATGTTAGACGAATCTGATGTATCGGATAATTGTGAGCCGTACCGATGCGTTCTATTGGCACTTCCAAATTTTTTAGACGTTTCGTGATTTGAGTATAATCGCGCAAGTTTCGGTGCTCCTCAACAGGATTAGCAAAGGTTCTACATATAGCATACCGTAACACAGTTTCGTGTGCAACCGATTTTCAGAATCATTTTATATTTGACATTTACGACCTCTTCTGATAGAATTCTGCTAAACTTATATTTCAAAGGACACAAAAGATGCCAACCGAAGCAGAACTTTACGATGCCGCGCTCAGCCATTTCGCAGAAAACGACCTTGAGGCGGCTGTCAATGCTTTCAAAGAGTTAATTGACACTTATCCAGACTATATTGAAGGATACCTTGGGTTGGGGCATGCTTATGAACGTCTCAGTCTCTACGATGAAGCCATTGATGCTGTTGAGAAAGCAATTGCTATCAACCCGAAGGATCCGCTTGCATACACCAGTTTATCTATCTGTTACCAACGCAAAGGGATGATCCAAGAAGCAGAAGATGCGATGGCGAAGTCGCAGCAGCTGCAGATGGAATCATCCGTTTCATCTTAGCGATTGGCGAGGCTCAAACCTTGCCAGTAAAGAATACTGAGGATTTCAGAATGCCAAATGCTACCTTACTTGATCCCACTTCTCAAGGTGATGTCTCCGCGAAGTTTCTTGCCCCGCGGCTTGATAGCTTTGATGGAAAAGTGATGGGTCTATTGAATATCACAAAGAATGGCAGCGATATTTTTCTTGATCGGATTGCGGAATTGATGCAGGAACGGTTCGACCTTGCCGAAGTCATCCATGTCAAGAAACCGACTTTCTCGCGCCCTGCGCCGACCGAATTGCTCGTTGAATTGGCGGAGCAGGCAGATTTTGTGATTGAAGGGCTCGCCGACTGAGGGTCTTGTATATCGTGCAGTATGCACGATGGAAGTGCTTTAGAGGAACGCGGTGTGCCAAGCGTCGCAGTTTGTACGGAGGTTTTCTTCGCTGCAGGCAAAGTCCAAGCGCGTGTGCTCGGTCATAGCGATTTGGAACCGCTCACCGTTGCGCATCCGATTCAGAGTTTGACGCCGGATCAGATTCGTGAACGTGCGGAGAGTGCGGTTGAAGAAATCGTTGCACGGTTGACAAGAAACGGCGAATAGATCGTAATTTACCCAAAAATAACGGAACGTCGTAGGGTATTCTTGTTACGGCACAACGGAGTGTGCCTACTACTATGTCGTAATTTGCATAATACTAAGAAACGCCGTAGGGTATTCTTGTTACGGCACAACGGAGTGTGCCTACTCCTATATCTTACGGCGTTTTAAGTTTTAAACTGCAATGTCATTGACGCTCCGGGTTGTAAATCGTGCCATTGCTGTAACAGCGTGCGCAATTTCTGACGCATTATCTCAAGTTGTTCATCTGTGATGCTTACCGGAAGCGTCGCGCTGTGTTCTCGAAACAACCCATTGGAATTAGCATCTTGGAGATACGGCGTATTAGGCAAATCAGCCTGCAGTAGTGCCACAATCGGTTCGGTATCCATTGCTTCTCTCGGAATTTCAAAAGGACGTCTCGCTTTAGGTTCACTAAAATCCGGGATGTCATACCCTTTCGCGACAAGTCCGAAGAAGGCGTTTTTAAAGCCAAGCGTTGTTTCAATGACGTAGTGTGCGAAGTCGTGATGCACAAACCCACGATGGAGATATGTCCAAGTGATACTGCCATCCTCCCGAACACAAGTGAGCGTATCGGGTTTGTGTTTTGACTGATTTTTGCCTTTTTTAAAACGGATAACCATTTTTTAACTTTCCTTGCGGATACGCAGCATAGTTTTGAACTTTGAAGGTTATCGATATCGAGTCGCCCTCCATTCCATTTTTAGAGAACCCCACGTGGTCGTGAGTTTACCATGCGCTTTGACATCTAACGTATTCACTGCTAAGTTGTTAATCTCTTTCTCGCTGAGGACGGCATTGTATATTCGCGCATCTTCTACACGTGCGACGACCCAACCATAAGCGGTGCCACCGATGAGGCACGTGGCCCGAAGAGTGCTTCTACATCACCGGCTTTTCAAGAGACGATGGGTCCCTGCGTATAATCGCCGATGACCTTGCCATTGCGATATATCACGATTTTTGCGTTTCCGCCATCATCTTCGTAGGAGATCGCCAACTGAATTAATTTGCCTGTCTCTTTCTCTTCAAATCCGGGGTTGGCATCTTGAGTGCGCCTGAAGAAGCTGCTGCCAGCCATCCAACGTTTCGGTTGACGTTCCGCATAGACGATTGCGTCAAAGGTATCTCCACTGCTCTTATTGACCGCCAACGTAGCACCTCTCGTGACGTTCAGATCGTCTAAATAGAGCCATGTCACTGTTGCAACCCGATAGCGAAGGGTTACGATCTATGAAATAGGTGAGGCGAGGTCCGTGGACCTCGCCGTAGGGGTTTTTCAGGGTTAGTCTATTGGACAAAGATAAATGCCCGCGATGAGATGAGTGCCCACAGGAGATCTTCACATCCTGCGCGGCGTTTCGGGCTCTCAGCGATATAAGTTTCAGCGGTTTCAACCTCTTGATCAGAGGGAAAGCGGTTTAACGTAGTGAGATACAACTCGGTAATGAGCTCGCGATTGTCAGATTTCTCCTTTATCAAACGGGTGAGTACGCCGCCGGAGCTCCTCAATTTTTTATGGATATAACTGGAATTGATCATGTGGAGTGCTTGTGTTAGCGTCGGTTCGAGTTTCGGGTCCAAATCACCGAGGAACTCTCTCCCAGAACGTCCATAGAGCGATAAGAAGCGTGAACTCACCGGCAGTGGCAGTGCCACAGAACGCGTACCCATCGGATATCGTCCATATTTTTCGCCTGTCTCTGTAACGTCATTTAAAACATCGAGCAAGACCTGTGCCATCATCGGCCGCGGATAGAAGCGTGAGAAAAAGCGGTCATCCAACTGGTTTGTCTCATTCGGTTCTGCAGAAAGTTGGTATGTACGCGAATTGAGTATCCGTCTAATGACGTGTTTGGTATCAAATCCGCTTTGTACGAAGTCGGCTGCCAATGCTTCGAGAAGTCCCTCAACGCTTGGTGGCGTTGTAGCACGCATATCGTCAACAGGATTGACGATACCTGTACCGAAGTAGTGGCTCCAGATGCGATTGACAGTTGCTTTGGCGAAGTACGGGTTCGTCGAGGAGGTCATCCAATCTGCGAGTACTTGCAGGACATCGCCCTGATAATTCGGAGCAAGCGATTCACCACCGAGGAACGTCGGAAGTGCGACTTCACCGCGATTGCCTTGTACAGATTGGTTAATAACACGTCCCCTTGGGTTATAGGAGATGACCTGTTCGTTGTAGAGTTCACCCCCCTGGATTCTGACCTTTCCAGTGAAGGCAGCGAAATTCCAATAGTCATCAGTCGTCCACTGGTCAAACGGATGTTTATGGCACCTTGCACAACTCAGACGGATGCCGAGAAACACCTGTGCAGTTGTCTCAGCTCTACCGGCGGGTTGCCGCTCAATGCGATAGTAGTTTGTAGGCCCGTGTTGATAAGTGCTGCCGCGCGCCGTGATGAGTTCTCGGACGAACGCGTCGTAAGGTCTGTTTTCGGCCACCGCATCCTGCACCCATTCATGGAAAAGTGTCGCCCCGCGTTCTCCGAATGCGCCATTTCCTAACTGCCGAGGGTGAATACGCAACATATCCGCTAATTTCAGCGTGCGCAGATTAACCCATTCCGGCGCGTCAAGAAGTGCATCAATGAGGGTCGAGCGCTTATCAGGACTGGCATCTGCGAGGAATGCTTTCACCTCGTCTGAGGTCGGAAGCCGCCCGATGGTATCCAAATAGATCCTGCGGATAAAGGCATCATCAGTTGTCAATGTAGAAGGCCGGATATTCAACTTTTTGAGTTTAGCAAGTACAAACTCGTCAATGAAATTATTGGGCGTAAATTCCGGGTCTTGTGTAGCAAGATTTATGTCGGAAGCCCGCGGAATTGTTACAAACGCTGCATCGACAACACCCAAAAAGCGTGCAATAATCGCAGTTCCGCCCCATCGGACACTCGTCACCTCACCGGTAGGTGATACCTCGGCGACGGGTGCATCTTTAGATTCATAGACGGCTTTTTCGGTTACATCTTCAACGGATCCGTCGGAAAAATGGGCGAGGACCTTCAGTTGTGAAGTTTGCCCGACATCGGACAGGACAAAACTACTCGGTTCAATTGCAAGTTTCCTCAGACGTGGTTCGTCGTCGGAAAAAGGTGCGCCTGCTTTGATCCACCGTAAAATAGTTAACCCTTCATCTGAGTTCGGATCAAAGCGCAAGCCCCCTTCATGCGGGATCTGTCCAGTGGGTTTAAGATAAAAGAGACTCTGATCAGGCTCAAGCAAGTTGATCCGTCTCCCACGATTGTGGTGAACAATCGGTTCGTGATCTGATTCCGGGTTTAAGGTCAACAGCGAGAGATTTAATCCGCCCTGTCCGCCAAATTTCCCGTGGCACATCCCCGCTGAACACCCTTGTTTGTCAAGGATAGGCGCGATATCTTTCAAAAACTTAACAGATGATTCTGTAGCATTAGCGTCAGCATCTTTAATAGTCTCAGGCAATGTAGCTGCGGACACAGGGTTTGCGCTATCAGTCGTGTCTGCTTGTGCAGCAAATGGCACAGTTACCAGAAACACAATAGCGAGTGTAGCAAACCGAGGAATTATGTGCACGGTACGTGGTCCTTGCACGATGATTCTCAATAAGTGTCTCATGTGAATACCTCCGTGAAAACTTCGGTTACATGTTCTACAAACAGAAATTCAACACCTTTTTGAATGTCTTTCGGAACTTCAATGAAATGTTTTTTGTTGCCTTCTGGCAAGATGACTTTCTTAATGCCTGCCTGCTTCGCCGCCAGTATTTTTTCCTTCACGCCACCAATAGGTAAAACTCTGCCTCTGAGGGTGAGTTCACCCGTCATAGCGATCTCAGGACTAATCCGTTGCCGAGTGGCAATAGAGGCGAGGGCAGTCGCAATAGTGATACCTGCCGAGGGTCCATCCTTCGGAATTGCCCCCGCAGGCACATGTACATGAATATCGTCTTCTAATACGCCCGGGTTAAATTGAAGTGCGTCGGATTGAGATTTAACATAACTGAGCGCGGCTTGTACGGATTCCTGCATGACATCGCCGATCTGTCCAGTGATGCGTAGTTGGTTATGTGCATTTGTTTTTTTGGTGGTAGCTGCCTCAATAAAAAGGATTTCACCGCCAGCAGGCGTAACAGATAGTCCGGTTGCGACCCCGATGTCAGCTTTACGTCCGGCGATCTCAGAATCAAATTTCGCAGGTCCCAAATAGCGTTGTATATCCCTTGTTGCAATAATTGTCGGTTCGGTTTTTCCTTCAGCAACACGGCGAGCGACTTTCCGACAAAGCGTCCCGAGTTCGCGCTCCAAATTTCGGACCCCCGCTTCGCGGGTATACGCACTAATTACTTTATCAATGGCAGTATCCCTAATGCGAATCAAATCGTCTTTCAGCCCATTTGCAGTCAACTGGCGCGGAATTAGGTACTGCTTGGCAATAATCCGTTTCTCGTTGGTGGTATAACCGAGCAGTTCTATTGTTTCCATCCGGTCGCGCAGCGGCGGTGGAATCGTATGCAGTTGATTCGCCGTTGTGACAAACATCACCTTCGAGAGATCAAAGGGGACATCAAGGTAATTATCCGTGAATGAGTGATTCTGTTCTGGGTCAAGGACTTCCAAAAGCGCGGAAGCCGGGTCGCCCCGAAAATCGGATCCGAGTTTATCAATTTCATCAAGCATAAAGACAGGATTATTCGATTCGGCTTGGCGAATTCCTTTGATGATTCGCCCTGGCATCGATCCGATATAAGTACGTCGGTGTCCACGGATTTCGGCTTCATCGTGCATGCCGCCCAATGAGATACGTACAAATTTTCTGTTCATTGCGCGAGCGATAGATTTACCGAGTGATGTTTTTCCGACTCCGGGCGGTCCAACGAAACAGAAGATGGGGCCCTTCATATCCGATTTAAGCATCCGCACAGCGAGATACTCTAAGATCCGTTCTTTGATTTTTTCGAGATCGTAGTGATCTTCATCAAGTATCTCTTTTGCGGCAGCAAGATCTAATGAATCCTCGGTACTCATAGCCCAAGGAACGTTGAGCAACCAATCTAAGTAATTCCGAGAAACCGTTGATTCCGGCGAGAAAGACTGCATTTTAGCAAGCCGTTTGAGTTCTTTTTCGGCTGCCTGTTTCGCTTTTTCGGGCATCTCGGTTTCGCCGAGCTGCTCTCGCATTTCATCAATTTCAAGTCCTAAGTCATCGGCTTCACCAAGTTCGGTCTGAATAGCTTTAAGTTGTTCTCGGAGGTAGTATTCGCGCTGTCCTTTATTAATAACGGCTTGAGCATTATTTTGAATTTTGCTTTCTAATTCGTGCAAGTCAAGTTCTTTTGCGAGAATAACTGCAAGCATATTTAACCGTTCAGGGACAGATACCGCTTCTAAAATGCGCTGCTTATCGTGTGCCTTTAAATCCAATACAGCAGCGATGTAGTCGGCAAGGCGCCCTGGTTCATCAAGCATAGTTTTGGTTATACTGCCGTATTCCTCTTGGTAGCGCGAAGACATCTGAACGATACGCTGAAACATTTCATCGTTGCTGCGCACAAGTGCCTCAACCTCCAAGTCCGTCTCTGAGTCAGCGGGAATCACCGAATCTGTTTCATCGCTTCCAATGACGTTGACTCGTGCCTTGACGAAGGGTTCGGTGTGCAAGATCTTCTCAATTTGTACGCGTTCTCGTCCATGGGCGAGGAACAATACATCCTCATCATCAGTCTTGTAGCGCAGAATATGGATGAGACTCCCGACAGGACTGAGATCATCTGATTTAATTTTCTTGATATCTTCCTTGGAGAGTTCCTTTTTTGGCCGAAAGATGCAAAGCACCCTATCAGCCTCCATCGCATCTTCAATAGCCGTAGTCGCCATCTTCCCAGAGAGCGCGACGTGATGGGGTGGAAACGGCGGCACTGGCGGCATATACGGAAAAACCACAAGATCGTCCAGTGGCAGAATCGGAAGTTCTTGTGTAAGTTCTTCTTCTTCTTCCTGATCGATGGTATTTTCAGACTCGTTTTCTTTTTCTTTTGTTTTGGTTTTCATGTTTTTCTCCTTGAGAATGGTTGTCGGTTCGATTTTTCTCAAAAAATCTTTCAGTCGTCAGTTTGCCTCGCAGTGAGAGTTAAAGAGGGTTATTATGATTTCACCTGTCCAAGTGAAGGTCCCAAGACCTCTCTTAACCGATAGCCGATGGAAACCGATTGCTGACAACTATTCTTACGATTAGGGCCAGAATTGGTACAGTGTAGTATTCGCGAGAATGCTGCTAATGCTCCACAAACTCCCGCATATATAGTCTCCGAGTGCAAGCCCCAAGAAGAACGGCACAGCGCGTCTGTAGGCTTTGAGTCCGCCGTGATGCAGGACGAGTGCCTTTAGCACATAAGCGACAAAGATACAACTCCAGAGATTAGACATGCCCCAACTGTTTGCCATGGCATAGCCGAGCGGATGCAGGGGCCACCACAGAAAGCGGGTTCTCAAAAGTATTAAGCCGAGTGAGAAGCCTACGCCTCCCCCCATAAAGATGAGGGCGGGTATATCGGTTTCTTGTGGATAATTCAGCCAATTTTCAAGTTGTCTATAAACCCCTCTACCGAATCCTAACGCCCAAGGTCCATAATAGCCGGTCTCGGCACCATGTCTGTAGTAGCTATCTAAGAGCAGCCAGAATACGACGATAGCACCGACCAAGGTCGCTATAAGAATCGCGGCAGCGGTGTGTTGCGGACGTATCTGTCGCCGTTCTGAAATTTTTAATGCCTCTAATTCCTGCGGCATCGGGTGCGCACGATACGCTCGGTTAAAGAACATGTACAACGAAAAAACCGCTTTTGTACTTGTTGTCAACCGCTGAGACCCAACCGCTGTCACGATTAACCCGTGTGGGTCAACTCTGTGCAAATCGTGAACTAAGAACCCTAACTCAGCCCGAAGTCGGGCAATCATTGTCGCGAGGAGAAAGTAAAGCCCGAAAAAGATCGGAATCACCCAAAGCGACATTCCCGCCTTATAGGAAAACATCGTCAAAAACAGCATTCCACCTACAATGCCGAGAAAAGCGATGTGATAAGGCATCGGCTCGCGCTGCATATCTATCCGAGAGATGCCCCGCAATCCATCTACGACACCGGTAAAGATCCGTTTGACATGTGTTCTCCCGACCCAAGCAGCAGTGCTGAGCAGCACCATATATGCCCCGAAACTTTGCGCATCAGCGTAGGGATACCCGGGCAAATTCCGTACCCCAAGAACGCTCCCGGCCATTAACTCAAATTTGTAGACCCAATAGAACACCCAACACGAAAAGAGTAGATCCAGCGGAATAAGGAAACTTATCCCAATCGCAAACGGATAAAACGAGAGCCGAACACCACCCATCGCATTCCAAGGACGACCGGTAAAGTACTGATGGATATTTTGCCGTTTAACAGGCAAATACGGAACTGCTGGATAAATCGAGTTTAGTAAATTCAGGATACTAATGGCTGCGGCAATACCGAAACCAAACCACATCAACTTATTTTTGAAAAAACTCGTATTCGTTTCTGTCATTGCGAGCGGCAATTGGATAATCGGGTAGGTTAGCCGTTCACGCTCAGTCCACTGGAGACGGAGAAGTGTGTTGATACATAGCATAACAAACATCAACACAAAAATAAAAACCGTCCACCATGCAGCCGGTACCGCCCAAGCGGTCAGGTGTTCCTTACGGTACAGGCTTGATTGCCCCTCATAATATCCCGACAAAACCCCGGTGTCCTGGACAGTTAACCACGTCGGCAGTTCCCTCCAAAAAAGTTGTTGCCACTCATTTTCGGGTGTGGCAAACCGAAACGGATGTCCAAGTATCGTGACCAAAATCTCCATCATATCATGCGAACAGAGAGAAGAAACAATGCACAACATGACGTAGATGGTCAGCAATTCCGCCGGTGTCAGTCGCAGTGTCGATGATAATCTTCCCAACACTGCACTAAGTACCATCAGGCAAAAAATGATAAAAATGACGTTAGACAGCGGATGAATGAGTGTCGGATGTGTATAGCGGACGACCTCCAATTGAATGATCCAGAAAACATTTAGAGGAATCAGGAGCATCGCGATGACAAATGCTTTAGGTGTTAGACCACGTTCACCGTTGAATACTGGAGATGCACGCTCTGCGCTATGGGTTTGCAAGCTGGGAGCCGTAACACCCTCATTGCCTGTCATATCTTTGCCTCTAATGTCTGCTATCTATCGAATCCATCCGCGTTCGTTCTCTATGAGCACCTCCGTTTTCAGTTCTGCGCAGCGCCGCTGGTAGTCCTGCAAAGTTTCTATTGCTGCCGCTCCTGTGAGGATGCTGGGAAACTGATTTTTAACTTCGGATTTTTCTGAAGACTCCACAGGTTTGGCGGGACGTACTGATGTTTTAGGCGGATCCGTCAAAATTGGGATTAACTCAATAGATTTCAAAGTCCCCGCCTTAAACGTTGCTTTTGGGATCACTATACGCGAGTGGTGTTTATCATAAGTATCATAGATAAAATCTGAAAGACTGTAGATAATCGGTTTTCCCTGATATAACTCAATACCGCCAAAGGTATGTAACTGTTGGCATAGTACCACGTCTGCGCCTACGTCAATGAGTGCGTGTGCGAAAATTCGCTGTCGCCCGATAGCCTCGTCTGCTGAACGCCCTTGGCTGCCCCAATGTAGCCAAACAATCACGAGCGCGGCTTCCGTCTGTGCTTGCTTGACGGCTTGCGTCATCTCACTATAAACGGCGTAAGCGATCGGGTCCTCGGTATACACGGCGAACGCATTCACCCGATAATATGCCAGCAACGCGACCTGCGCCGGTTCAGTTGCGCGTACACTGATTGGCACCCATGCCGGACGTTTCGCTGTCTTAGCATCTGTTCCAGCACCGATCGGTTTAACATTATACCACTCCAGTTCAGTGATGGTATCTTCTAACGCTTCAAAGCCGAAATCCATTATATGCGGTGTCGCTAAGGAGACAGCGTCAAATCCTGCATTCGCGAGGGCTCTTCCGAGTCCTGGTGCTGAACGAAAAGGATTTTCAATCCCGTGTCGCGGTTCTCCGCGCTCCGAGATACTCGCGTTCAACGAAGCCGTCGCAATATCCGCGGACTGAATCAAGGAGGCGGTTCCGTGAAAAAATACACCGGCACCATCCCTTTCAATCAACGGTGTCATACGGCTACTGATCGTAATATCACCGACAGCCAGAATAGAAATTTCATCATCAGAAACCGTTTCACTTGCGAAGGTATCAGTCAATGCCCCGTTAGCGTGTAGTATACCGAAGAGACTAATGATCAGAAGGCACAATTGAAACTTCTGGCATCGTAGGCTATTTTTTGTAAAGCAAGTTTTGGCTTGCAAGCTGCGCCCTTTTATATGGCAAGTTTTGGCTTGCAAGCTGCGCCCTTTTATATGGCAAGTTTTGGCTTGCAAGCTGCGCCCTTTTATATGGCAAGTTTTGGCTTGCAAGCTGCGCCCTTTTATATGGCAAGTTTTGGCTTGCAAGCTGCGCCAAAAGGTGTTTTCAATGTATCTAAATATCATGACTCTTCTAAGTTGGTATCTAAATCTTCATCCAGATCAAGGTCCATGCCAAATTCATCAAACAGGTTATCCGCTTTCAATTTCATTCCGAGTGTAATGAGGGTCTCAGATAAGGTTAACCGATCAATTTTTGTCGCTTCAAGTGTTTCGGTTTCAGAGGTTAAGTCTGCTCGCAATGCTTCCTGGTTTCGGCGGGTCTGTTCTCGCAGCAGTTTCGTCTCGTTACTGAGTCGATCGATTTGTGCTTGGAATTCACGGGCAAACTCGTCTACGAGTGCTGACAATTTCTGGAGGTCCGCCTCGCCGCGTCCGGTAATTCCATCAAGTCTGGCATCGATCCGCGTATCAATGAGTGCTTCAACTTTATCTGCTGTTAGCAGCACATTGTCGCTTTCAAGCTGGTCGGAAAGTTTACGGACATCGGCTTTAACGCCTGCGATTTCGCCTATGAAACGTTGCTCCATAGCTGCAAGTTTATCATCAACGTGCTGGCGCGCTTTTTCTAAATCTTGGCTGAGGGTCCGCAACCGTTTGTTATAGTTCCTGATATATCTTCCAACTATACTGTCGCGGAGATACTCTTCAAACTGCTGTGCTTTCTGGGCATCTGCCTCAGTTTCAGTATCGTCAATCTCCGATTCATGAATATCTTCTATAGGTGTTTGCATATTCTTTTGTCCCTCGTTCTTAGCAGCTTAAGGATAATTATAGACATTATCAGACTGTACCGAGGCATCGGCATCCTGAAAACTATCATCCGATTTAGAAGATGCCTCGCGGTTGGCGTTGAATTCGCGCAAGATACAACTGACGATTTCTTCTGTGTACGCCTGAGCGTCAACACGTTGCTGATTTGCCTCCCACGCCATGCGTGCTGCGGCTTCAAAGTACTCGGCATGTTTGTAAGCATCAAGGATATCACTGCCGCGTGAAAAGGTTCCGTGTCCTACCCAATAGAGAATATGCCGCGCCGGATTGCCGCCATTCTGGAAGAGCCGTAAACTCTCATAAGAGAGTTCTGGGATCCCTGGGGCGCGTTCCTCGACGAATCCGATACCGCCAGATGGATCATATATGATAGGTGTTTCCGGCTCGTATCCTCTGAGAAAATCGTAAAATTTATCGGGTGCCCCGTGTTCTGTGCGAGAAATTAGGTTCAAGAACTTCGGTTGTAGATGGACGAGCGCATTAAATCCGTGTTCCGCTAACTGCTCAAAAATGAGAAGATAATGGAACATCTCACTTGTCGGTGCTGGCGGTGTAATGCTGTTTTGTGCGCGATCCAAGGTCGCCTGATCTGGCGTACCGAACCGCATGCGATAATGCGTGCCATCTGCTTCCACCTCTATAAGCGTCAAATTAAGTGCTGGATGCTCAATGCCAATCATGTCCAAACGTGAACCCGATTTTGTGAGTAGGACGTGTTTTCCTGCTAATCCCTTCACAATAATCTGCGGGGGTAATTGGTAACGCGGTGCTGCATCATAGGAGATGAGACACGCATCGTCAACGGGTTCGGTTAAAATTGCGCCCATATTACCCGCAGTCGCCCATAAATAGTCGTGCGCGTGTGCATGCGCACCTACCCACCCCATCTGTCCTATTAAAGTCCCACTTTCGCTGTCAGGCGAAATAGGATATAAGTCGGGATGGTACCCCCGTTCTCGCCAACGTTCGTAACGATACGTTTGTGGCGGTGGTGCGCTTAGAACATTTATGAGGTACGGATTGGCTAATGTTGAATCCACTCGCGATTCTACGCCTCCATTTGACAGTTCAGTTTTTCGTGCAGATTTCCCCTCTATTTAACTATACCATGTCTAAGAGAAAATAGCAAATTATAATGGTTTTCCAAGGGCACTCAATCTTAACAGGACTTACGCAAATTGAATGGGGAAACGGTATATTTTGCTGATTTAACCCCCTATAGAAGAAACACCCCAGCAAAAACACCCCCTTATCAGGGGGACTTTAAGAGAAAATGCGTAAGTCCGATCTAAGAAATTATTGGATTGGACATCCTTTTTGCAGGATCCGGTGCGAAATCTAGCGAAATCCAGCGAAATCCAGCGAAAATTTATGCGAATTTTTAAAATACATAACATATATTAAGTTTTAACGCCTACAAAAAGGACAACACCAAAAACGGACAATTGAATGACCCTGAATGGTTTTCAGTTGTCGGTACTCGGTTTTCAGACGTGTCTGTTTCTTTTTTGACAGGGCGGAACGGACGGAGAGGTAAACCCGGTTCGGTTAGGAACGCAGGTCGCCCCCCTTTATCCCCTTATCAGGGCAGGCGAGTACGCCGCGAAACCGAACCTACCGGTCTGGGGACCGGGACGGTTATTGTTTTTAAAATTGACACCTATAGTTCTTCAAAATTCTAATCAGGCAATGTGATGCGTTCGTAGATTTCCTGCAAAGGTAGTTCGCATTGGATGGAGGTGAGTGGCAAAATTTCTTCAAGTTCTTGGAAATCGGTGAAGATCCAGTCCTTTCCAGTAGCAGGTACGGTTCCCTGTTCCTCTTGGCGGCAGTAATGTTCGACACGAACCTTGTCTTGGGCGACGAGGACGTATTCCTGCAATGATGGGAGTTGTCGGTAGTGCGCGAATTTTTCGCGTCGATCATAAACTTCAGTTGAAGGTGAGAGCACCTCTACCAAGATAATGGGGTTGAGAAGTATGTCAAAGACCTCATCTTCAAAGCGCGGTTCTTCACAAACGACAACGACATCTGGGTAGAAGTAGGAGGTTGTGATAGGTGTGCTCACGCGCATATCGTTCGCGTAGGTTTCACATTCGCTGTCTTTCAGACGTGAATGGAGTGCAGCAGATACGTTCATAGTAATGAGATTATGGGCGCGACTGGCACCGGACATCGCAATTAACTCGCCGTTTATGTACTCGTGTCTGATTATGTCAGCGCCTGGAAGAAATTTGCGTTCAAAAGCGATGTATTCTTCGGGTGTGAGACGTGTTTGTGCTGCGGAAGCTGCCATGATTTCCTCTCTATTTGATTTTTGCCGAGTGCTTATCCACTGTCTTTAAAGATACCAAAAACAGGTTTTTTGCGCGCAAAAGATACCAAGGTAAATGTAATATTGGGGGTGTTGTGGGTTTTACGCAAGATATTTTCCAACTTATTTTTAGTATAGTAGCATTATACTGTTTTTTCGTGCGGATGTCAAGTTTTTTCGTGTGTAAGTCAGCGTCATTTAGTGTTAAATTTTCTGCCGAGGATCCGGTGCGGTTCCAAACACCACCATAGGTGTCAATTTAGCGATTTACCACGACATTTTTGTTACAGAACTTCATAGATGCTGAAGAAATCCGCAGAAATCCGCAGAAACACCCTATCAAAAACCCCCTACGGAGCTTGGTTTGTGGGGGTTATGGTTTTCTACAGAGATGCTGCAGAAACACCCAAGCAAATAAATCCTACGGAACTCAAGAGGGCTTTGAAGTCTCAAGGTTGCCGCGGAGTATCCGGTTCGGTTGGGAATGCAGATCGCATTTGGGTGAGTACACCGCAAAACCGAACCTACCGGCCTGGGTGGCGACGGTTATTTTTTCTAAAATTGACACCTATGGTGCGGTAGCAAACCGAACCCATAGGTGTCAATTTAGTCCCAGAGTCCCGTAGGTGAATAAGTTTGTAGAAGTCCGGTTCGGTTAGGAATGCAGATCGCATGAATCAACGGTATGAATGCCTTATGGGCATTCCCCGGGGTGTGTACACCGCAAAACCGAACCTACCGGGCCTGGGGTTCCCTAAATTGACACTTATCGTGCGGTTCTAAACCGAACCTACCGGCCTGGGAGCCACAGCGAAAAAACCGAAAACTAAATAGCCCTGGCGGCAACCCCGAATTTAATTGAATTCGGAGGTGGAAGTGTGCTAAATTTTTTAAGGCATTTTAAGAGCGACATCCGACTCTGGTAAAACAATATCTGCCTTCTTTTTGGAAATAATAAGACGTTTTC
The DNA here is from genome assembly GCA_026706025.1 of Candidatus Poribacteria bacterium. Classification (NCBI taxonomy): domain Bacteria; phylum Candidatus Poribacteria; species Candidatus Poribacteria bacterium. The sequence goes on along the minus strand of JAPOZO010000008.1, from coordinate 3,803 downwards.
TCATCTAAAATGTTGAATAGAGAATTCACAAGTTAACGAAAGGAAATCCACACACACTATGAGAACTGAAACAGATAGTATGGGGACGCTTCAGGTCCCCTCTGACCGTTACTGGGGGGCACAGACACAACGTGCACTCCAGAATTTTAAGATCGGCGATGAACGCCTCCCACGCGCCGCGATATGGGCACTCGGAACCATCAAACAGGCAGTCGCAGCGGTTAATGCTGACCTCGGTTTGCTTGAAACCCAACTGGCAGAAGCGATCAGCACTGCAGCACAAGAGGTTATTGATGGCACGCTGGACGATCATTTCCCACTCCGTATCTGGCAGACAGGCAGTGGCACACAGACAAATATGAATGTGAATGAAGTCATCGCGAACCGGGCAATTGAGATGCTCGGTGGCGAGATGGGCAGCAAGCATCCCATCCATCCGAACGATCACGTTAACAAGTCCCAATCGACAAACGATGTCTTTCCGACATCTATCCACTTGGCAATGGTCCGGCAGATTCAGGGACATCTGTTGCCGCGCTTGGGTGCCCTGCAGGCAGCCTTTGCTGAAAAGGTAGCCGAGTTTGCAGAGATTGTCAAGATTGGAAGAACACACCTAATGGATGCGACCCCGCTTACACTTGGGCAGGAATTTAGTGCATACACGCAACAACTGACCGCCGCCGAACAGCGCATTACGGCTTCGCTGCCACATCTCTGCGAACTCCCGATCGGTGGCACGGCTGTTGGTACCGGGTTGAATACACACCCTGATTACACTGCACGGGTCGTCGCACGGCTTTCGGAGACAACGGGTTATGAACTCCGACGCGCACCCAACGCGTTTGAGGCACTTGCTTGCCGGGATGCGGTTGTTAATGCGAGCGGTACCTTGAAAACGTTGGCAGTTGCGCTGTTCAAGATCGCGAACGACATCCGATGGCTCGCTTCGGGCCCGCGGTGCGGCCTCGGTGAACTGCAGCTCCCTGAAATGGAACCCGGTAGTTCTATTATGCCGGGGAAGGTGAATCCGACACAGTGTGAAGCTGTTACGATGGTGTGTGCGCAGGTGATGGGAAACGACACGACGTTGGCGTTTGCTGGTGCGAATGGTGCATTGCAACTGAACGTATTTATGCCTGTGATGGCGTATAACGCTTTGCAGTCTATACAACTTCTTGGAGATGCGTGTGAATCTTTCCGTGTTAACTGCGTAGAAGGTATCGTGCCGAATAACGAAGCCATCGGGCGACACCTTTCGGAATCGCTAATGCTTGTGACAGCATTGACACCGCACATCGGTTACGATACGGCAGCGAAAGTGGCACAACACGCGCATGAACAGGGGTGTACGCTCCGCGAGGCTGCGATTGCGATGGAAGTTTTGACAGGAGAGGCTTTTGACGAATTGGTTGTACCGGGGGATATGACGCGACCGAATTTGGGGTAAATAGTTGTCAGTTATCAGTACGGAAATCTGCTACGCAGATTTCCTTTCAGTTGTCAGTTAAGAGGGATTTGATTAAGTCGAAATCCCTTTAACTGACGACTAATAACTGATAACCGATAACTAATTAATCATCATCGCTTGCTTCTGCAGCTTCTTCTGACTCAACAGCGGATATTTCCAGGTTCTGGAAACTGGAGAACCCACTGCCCGCGGGGATGAGACGACCGAGGATGACATTCTCCTTCAGACCGAAGAGTTGGTCGGTTTGTCCACTGACAGCGGCATCCGTTAGTACCTTCGTTGTTTGCTGGAAGGAGGCGGCAGAGATGAAGCTATCCGTGCTTAAGGAGGCTTTGCTGATGCTCTGGAGGATGGGTTCACCCGTAGCAGGTGTGCCACCTTCGGCCTCAATTTCACTGTTGATGCGCTCAAAGCGTTTGCGCTGCACTTCATCATTCGGATAGAAGTCCGTATCACCGGGTTCAGTAATGCGAATCTTTGTGAGCATCTGTCGGACTATCGTCTCAACATGTTTATCGTTGATAGTGCCTTTGCCGTAGACTTTCTGCACTTCATCAACGAGATATGCCCACACGGCTTCTTCGCCTTCAACAGGTACACCCTCAATAGTGGTACGTCCGATACTCAAAATATCGTGTGGATTAAGGAACCCACTGGTAAGCGGTTCACCTGCATCCACCCAATCGCCTTCGGCGACCCGTCGTTTCTCATCAGGAATCTGGTAGGGACGACTCACATATCCATCGTGCTCAATGCGATACTGGGGAACGCCACCCTTTGTGCCTGCAGATCGGACAAATCCCTCAATCTCAGCGATTTGTGCGGCATCGCCGCGTTTTAAGCGTCGCGCTTCAAACAGATCGGTAACCCGCGGAATCCCGGCAACGATATCAAGGTTCGCTGTTCTCTCGTGCAATTCAGCGAGGGTTTCTCCTTGTCGGATGCTATCGCCTTCTGATAGAGAGAACGAGTAGTCCGCTGGGATGACATGCGGCACTCGCGTCCCATCAGTCGTTTCGACTTCAATTCGCATCTGAAGGGATAATTCATCTACATCAAATCCGCGGAATTTCGCCTTCGCCTCCGTGTACTGTTCTGCTGGCAATTCATCACCAACGGCATAGGCACAATTCGGATGATAGACGGCAGTTACCGTATGGGTAACCTTCTTATTCCCTTTCTCCAAGGCACGGTATTCCTTCGCCAGAAGCTCCGTCCCTGGTTCAAGTGGTGTTTCCGTGTCCCGTTTGTCCTCAACAATTTTGTAGATGAGTTCAGTGTCAAATCCCTTGAACTTTCGATTATAGGTTCGGTAGTCTTCTTCAGCCAGTTCAGCCCCAACCTCCAGTTCGAGTTCAGGATGATGGACACTCACAACGTGGTAACGACTCACCACTTTTTCGGTGAGTTCGGTATCTGTCTTGCGCAGTGCCCTATATTCAGTTTCGGTGAGGCGTTGCCCGACAGTTACCGCCGTGGTTCCGTCTTCAATGTTTGTCACTTCATAATGGCGTGCGACTTCCAAGCCTTTATATTGTCGACGCTTCGCGGTTGCCTCATGTTGTGTCAACAGTTCGCCTACTTCCAGTGGGCAGTCGGGGTGATTGACAGCAGTTATACGATATACACGTTCTGCTTCAAAGCCGCCTATGACAATCTCACTTGTAGAAGTGGTGAAACCGAGATATTTCTCATGCTGCTGCTTTGCTTCACTCTCACCGAGCAAATCTCCTGGTTTAAGTAGACAGTCGGGATGATGTACCTGTGTTACGCGGTGGCGTAATTTTTGTACATCAAAACCGGTAAATCGTCTATGTGCACGACTTAACGCCTCGGCTGTTAGCTCTTCGCCAGGTTCAATCGGACATTCTTCATGATACACCTTTATTACGCGGTGGCGTTCCATCTCCTGTTTTTCGACTTTAAATGCCCATCCATTATCTCGATACGCAGTGCAGGCACGCTCATAATCAGTGGTACTCAACTCAGCACCTGCTTTAAGCGGCGACGCATCTGTACTCGTACTATCACTTGGCAAAACAGTCTGTTCAAGCAGGGAAGCTCCACCGGAAATCTCCTTATTGACAACGTAAATTGGCTTTGAATCTATTTCAAATGGTGTCAACCACGGCGTAATTTCTTCCGCCGGTACTTCTTGTCCGACCTCAAATGGAAAGTTCTTTTGGACCTTCTGATCTATATCGGTTACCCGATAAACGCGCTTGAAACCGGTATCGTCATCTTCACTATCTGCGGTGGCATTCGTTTGTCCAAGAGAAGCATTACTCGCTTCCTTAAGGTCTTCTTCCTTAACAAGTTCGCCTGTATCTGGATC
>JAPOZO010000007.1 GCA_026706025.1 Candidatus Poribacteria bacterium | reverse complement strand
TCTACTTCTACACACTCCAGACTGCAGACTTTGCTGCGACGCGACGGATGGTTATTCTGAAGTAAATGGCTGTCAGTTGTCAGAAGAGGAGTCGTCAGTGGTCAGTTACAAGAATCCTCTTAACTGAAAACTGATAACCGATAACTGATAACTATAAAAAAAATAAAACGCCCCGACCTGCCGGTTGAGCTAACCGCGAATCAACGCCGATTAGCAGTCGGTGTTGGGGCGTTTTTTATCGTATAAACAGAGGAGAAGCTTTTTTGATGAATCTAAAAAATATTTTACCTGTTTGGGGAGTGCTTGTACTACTTTTCACTGCAAGCAGCGGAAATGTATTTGCTTTCTCTTCCGGTCCACCGGACGAGAAGACAGATGCCCCGAATGAAAACACCTGTGCTCAAGCAGGATGCCACGCTGGCAATGACCTCAATGTCTCAGGGGGAGAACTGATGTTAACGGTCCCCGAAACATACATACCGAATGAGGTATATACGATTGTTGTCAATCTATCGCGTACTGGACAGAGTCGTTGGGGATTTGAGATGACTGCGCTGGATGCTGACGGTGCACGTGCTGGTTCATTTGAAGCTGACGATGCAGGGAATACGCAGCTATCAGAAGCAAATAGTAAACAGTATATTAAACATACTTCTATTGGCACTGCTCAAGGCACAAACGATGCACACAGTTGGGAATTCCAGTGGACTGCCCCTGATGCGGACCTAGGTCCCATTACCTTCTACGCTGCCGGGAATGCTTCCAATGGAAACTTCAACCCAATAGACGATTATATTTACACAGCACAAGAAGAATCAACGCCGCCGATACCGGTAGTTGCGGGTGTCTCATTGGAAGTCGTTGGAGATGATGCGCTTTCGACAACGGATGCGGTTGACGGTGTGAGTTACACGCTTAAAGTCACAAATACCGGCAATATGATGGATACAATAACACTTGAAGCCTCAGCAGAGGTCGGTATTGAAGGCAGCGTGCTTGGCGGTATCAGCGACAGCGAACGCTCAATCGAACTTGAAGCCGGAGCATCTAAAGAAGTGACATTCAGGGTTAAAGGGGATCTATTTACAACACCGGGTGATTATGCTATCACTGTGACGGCGACCTCTGGCACCGATAGCACGATGACTGCTGAAGCTACGACCACAACGACTATAGAGATACCAGTAATAGCAGGCGTGTCATTAGAAGTCGTCGGCGATGATGCCCTCTCCACAACGGATGCGGTTGAAGGCGTGAGTTATACCCTTAAAGTTACGAATACTGGTAATATGATGGATACGGTATCGCTTGAAGCCTCAGCAGAGGTCGGTATTGAAGGCAGTGTGCTCGGTACGCTCAGCGAAAGTTCGATCAAACTTGAGGCGGGTGCATCCGCAGAAGTGACATTGATGGTCGCTGGGGATCTATTTACAACACCGGGTGAGTATACTATCAGTGTGACGGGAACCTCTGGAACGGATAGCACGATGACTGCCGAAGTCACAACGACAACGACTGTAAAGATGCTGACACCTTGGGATGTTAACGATGATGGCGTTGTTAATATTCAGGATTTAGTGCTTGTTGCTGGTCAATTTGGTGAGTCTGGAGAAGATCTGAAAGGCGATTTGAACGGTGACGGCACGGTTAATATTCAGGATTTAGTCATTGTTGCGTCGCATTTCGGTGAAGAGACAGGCAGTAATTAGCCAGTAGGATAACTATCACCATTCACAAGACAAATTATAGGCAAAAGGCTACTATGGAACTAAGCATTGTAGCCTTTTATGCCACTTAATCTTGAAACGCTGACTGGATTTAGGAGTGTCTGGAGAATCTGACAAGCACGTTAATCCAAAGGACGGCGAGTGCTATAAGGAAACTCATCTATACTTTCCTCATCTTTGATAATTTTATAAAATATGACAACGTGTCTTGTAATACGTAATTTCTGTGAAAAGGCAACAAAAAATTTAATTTTTTTAGAAAATAGGAAGTGCGAATATGGGAACCTCTAAATATCGCGTTGGAATTATTGGATGTGGTGGCATTGCCAATGCCCACGCCCGCGGTTATCAGGGCGTTGAACAGACGGAGATTGTCGCGCTCGCCGATCCGGTTCAAGCGGCACTTGATAAGTTCTCGGACACCTACGATGTCCCTGGGGAAAACTGTTATTTGGATGCGCGCGAGATGTTGGATAACGAGAACCTTGACATTGTGAGTGTTGCGACGTGGCATAAACTCCATGCGCCGATGACAATAGCGGCGTGTGCCCGAAGCCCAAAGGCAGTGCTTTGTGAAAAACCGATGGGTGTGAGTCTGGGTGAGTGCGATGAAATGTTGATCGCTGCCAGACGGACGGATGTGAAAGTCGTCATCGGACACCAACGCCGATTCAACTCCGCATGGACAGATGCCCGAAACCTCATCGCTGACGGCGCGATCGGTGAACCGAGACAGATTGTCTGTCACGGCGGCCAGGGTTTATTGAATGACTGTTCACACCTGTTTGATATGATGCGCTATGTCCTTAGTGATCCTGCGCCGACGTGGGTGATTGGCAACGTTGAACGTAAAACCGAGCGTTATGAACGCGATATTCAGATTGAGGACCGGAGTGCTGGTGTCGTCGGCTTTGAGAACGGCTGCATCGGCATGCTTTTACAAGAAATCGGTAGGCCGAATTACCAAGGTGGCATTGTCTACGGTACAGACGGTATCGCGGACGTAACGGAAGGACGTGTCCGTCTTCTGAACAATAAAGCGACAGACTGGGAAGAACGTCCCTCTGATGGCACGAACCAGCACGTTGCCCAAGCCACTGAACTCATTGAGTGGATTGAAGGCGGTCCCGAACACCGCGGGGAAGCGAAACACGGACGCGCTGCTGTTGAGATTATCATGGCAATCTATGAATCGGCACGCATGCACGAAGTCGTTCAATTGCCGTTGCGGACGCATGCTAACCCACTCGATCTGATGATTGAGAACGGTGATTTACCGATCGAACGTCCTGGACGTTATGACATCCGTGCATTCTTGTTGCACGGCGAATCCATGAAACCGGAATAGTTATTAGTTACCAGTTACCAGTCACCAGTTGTCAGAAGCGTAGTTTTCAGTCATCAGTCGTCAGTTAAAGCGGTTTGCTGTTACTTGAATAGTAACCTCAACTGTCACAAGAACCCTCTTAACTGAAAACTGATAACCAATAACTGATAACTATTCCCTCTGATAACTGACAACTATTAAAAAACCTATGCAAATTACACAAGGTGTTAGCGTCGGTTTGGCAGCCTTACGGCGTAACAAGTTACGCTCGGTGCTAACAACGCTCGGTATTATCATTGGTATCGCCGCTGTTGTTGCGGTTGTTTCGGTTGGCGGTGGTGCCGAACACCTCATGCTCGCTGAGTTAGAACGTATCGGTGGTGCGGGTATGATCGTCTGCTTTCGGAAAGATGCAATTCGGCGAGAGGACGGTTCGTATATCGAAAATAAACATCCGGAATACATTGAATACGAAGACCTTGCCTTTATCGTTGAAAATTGCCCATCTCTTAAGCTGGCTACGGCACAATCAGGGACGAACCGCCGTGTGTCTCACAAACACGTTAATCAGTCGCTTCAAATCCACGGCACGACCCCGTTTTACCAAGAAGCGAATAACTGGTTCATTCAAATAGGTAGGTTCATCACGGAGAGCGACATCGAGCGAAGGGACCCTGTGTGTGTGATCGGGTCTGAAGTCCATAAAGACCTATTTCAGATGCGGAACCCGATTGGGCTTGAACTCAGAATAGGTTCAGAGCGTTTCACTGTGATAGGTGTGATGGAGGAAAAGGGCAACAGTATGGCGAGTGAGGGTTGGGATAATCGGGTGATTATCCCGCTCACGACAATGGGTACCCGTTTTATCGGGGGATATAAAGGTTGGATACACCTGTTTTGCCAAGCCGAGAGTTATGAAAAAGTCGAGCAAGCGGTTGCTGAAATCAAGGTCGCCATGCGGCAACAACACGGCGATGAAAAATATTTTGAATTTTTCACTGCGAAGCAGATTATAAAACAGGTAGGGAATGTCAGCCGGATTGTCCAGATACTCCTTGGCGGTGTCGCGAGTGTCGCGCTCTTCGTTGGTGGTATCGGTATCATGAATATCATGTTGGTCTCTGTGACGGAACGGACTCGCGAAATCGGTTTACGTAAAGCAATAGGTGCGAGACGGCGTGACATCTTGACCCAATTCCTGATTGAAGCGATTGTTTTAAGCGTTTGTGGTGGTCTCATCGGTATTTTTATCGGAAGCAGCCTCGCTTCTGTTTCCGGTTTGATTATTTCAAAACTCATGCAGGCGAGCTGGCCTGCTATTGTCTCTGTAGAAGCCGCGCTGATTGCGTTTGGTGTCTCTGCGTTCATCGGGGTATTTTTCGGACTCTACCCAGCAAACAAAGCCGCGGGTCTTACGCCGACAGAGGCTTTACGCCATGAATAGATTTGTACCTAATTGTAACCCAAGTTGCTACTCATAAGATTTTAGGCGTGTGGAGACCATTTTCATTGAAAGTGATTGATTCTCCGCAGGATTTAGTAGCGTGATGCACGTCGCATCTGGGGTTTTTGCTTGGGTGTTTCTTCAAGTACGCCGCAAAACTTTTAGTTTGCGCTCCGCAAGCACAATCTGGAAGATTATGCTACAAAGATGGCACCTTGCGTAATTGTAATAGATTTCACTATTAACAATACCCCATTAACAGGCGCGTGGGCAAAGTACACCATAGGCATCAATTTAAAAAATATGGTAGTTTTTACAATTACTTAGACCTTCTAAAGAAGCAAGGTTAGAAACCTCGCCAGCGGCGGTGGAGGTTTTCGCTTCTATTGAAATTGCCTCGCAGTGAGAGTTAATTCTATAATTCACCATAAATGATCCTGTTAAGGGAGAAGAAGTGAATTCTTTAACACTTGAAAATTTGCTTAAATTTAACACATTTGCTGTGAGAGTTCCTATTGATATTTCCTCTGATGGAAATTGGATTGCTTACAACACGCGGAACCGTGAAGCGTATGAAGGTGGCGTCGGAGACTCAGCATATTCTCAAACGGGTGTGGCGTTTGAAATGGTGCAGGCTACGGTTTGGGTAACAAACACGCGGACAGGTGAACATCGTAACCTAACCCCGAACTGGGGATCAAGTTGGGCACCAAGGTGGTCCCCTGATGGAGCGCGTCTTGCATTTTTCTCAGACCAGAGGGGTAAACCTCACCTATTCATCTGGAATCGTGAGACTGAAGAAATACAGGAGTTTACATCGACAACTGTTCGTACCTTCTTTGGCTTTGAAGTGCCTAAATGGACACCAGATGGACGTTTCATTCTTGTCAGATCCATTTCTTCAGCAGATGTTCCAATCTTCGATGAATCTATGCAAGACAAACCCCAAGTTTTACCTAAAGTTTCACAAGAAACCTCTTTTGTTGAAGTCTATGAGTCGGAAAATGGGCAACTTCAAGGAGAGCGACATGAAACAAGAGATATAGAACGTAGCGTAAACTTGATTATTCTTGATACCAAGACCGGTAAAACACTCTCGTTGATGAAGGGGTATGAGACTTCAAGTATTGATATTGCTCCTAATGGTGAGCAAGTGGCTGTCATGGTTTGTCTGGGATATGAAACACCAACATCTCTACAACTAATATATGATCTTTATGTTTTACCTCTGTCAGCGGAGTTAAGTAATGTTTCATCTGCGGACATTGAACCGCTTGTAAGAAAAATTCGACTTCAAGATGCTGGTATTACTGTCAGTTGGTCCTCGGATTCAAGGTGCGTGGCATGGACAACAGCAGGAGATATGGCATCAGGAGATGCTTTTATTGTTGACATAGAAACTAATATAGTTCGTAATCTCACAGAAAGTTTTAATATAAATCTTGGACGAGATTATCAACCGCCTCTCTGGATGGGAGAAAACGAAGCACTCCTCTGTCTTGCGGAAGGGGAAATATGGAAAGTGCCCGTAAACAGTGGTAAAATACAAAACTTGACGGAAAATTTTGAGTTTTTCGTTCACGATGTATTCTACCAAAGCGAGGGGTATGCCTCTTGGACGATTGACAACGCTATCACAATAAAAGTTTATGACGCGGAACGGAAATGTCACAGTTTTTATCGTTTCAACCTCACAAATAACACAACTACACTTTTGCGATCAGAGGACAAGCACCGGACCACTCATACAGGTCGCTTTTATAAAGATGTGGCAGAGAAAACCGGAGAATTTATTTATGTTGTTGAAAGTAATCAAGAACCACCAAATATCTGGATGAGTGATGCTAATTTTGAATCTCCGCGGCAAATTACAGACATTAATCCACAGGTACAAACTATTGATTTTGGCAGGAGCGAATTTATTGAGTGGACACTTGAAGATGGAGAAACGGTTAAAGGAATCCTCGTGCTACCCTCTGAGGCATCTGAGAAAAATCCTGCACCGATGATTGTAAGTGTCTATCCAGGAATAACGCCTTCGACAGAAATCAATAACACCTTTGCTCTCGGCAAGGGCTTGGGGAGTAACCATCCGGGTATGTTTGCTTCGCGAGGCTATGCGCTTTTATTCCCTGACTTCCCCATACAGAACATCGAGCCATACAACCAGTTTTCAGATGTTATTCTTCCAGGTGTTGACGCAGCTATTTCGACTAAAATGGTAGATGCAGAACGGTTAGGAGTCGTCGGTCATAGTCACGGTGGATATGCCGTGAATGTCCTTATCACACAAACAACGCGATTTAAAGCGGCGGTCGCTTTTGCGTCTATGAGTAACTTAATCAGTGAGTACCTTGTTAATACAGGAATTGGTCCCGGTTGGTACGAGACTGGAAGGGGAGGGATGGGCGGGACCCTGTGGGAATTTCCGCAACGTTATATCAATGGTTCACCAGTCTTCCATCTGGATCAAGTTCAGACCCCTTTGCTGCTTATTCACGGAGATAAAGATTTCATTCCCTTTGAACAGGCTCAGGAAATGTTCAACGGACTCGCGCGTCTTGGAAAAGAGGTTGTGTTGTTGAAATACAAGGAGTCAGACCATTTTCTTGGCTCTTGGTCAAACGAAAAACTTGCCGATTATTGGGAGCGGGTCCTAAACTGGTTTGACGAATATCTGAAATAACGTGGGTTCGACGTTGACTTACTACGAGTTGTCTTTTTGTTGGATTTGCTTGTGCTTGGACAAAGTTCACCATAAGTGTCAATTTAGTGGATTCTCGGTTGCATCTTGAAATCCCGCATGAAACTACAAATAGGAATCCACACGAAAAAGTAAAGGAATACATACGATGTCAAATCAAACAACGAAAGTCCGCGCGGCTGTCGTTGGTCTCGGTTGGCCCGGGATGCAGCATCTCAAAGGTTATACCGCCGATCCGCGTTCAGAGGTTATTGCTGTCTGTGACTTAGACGAGACGCAAGTCGAAAAAGTCGCAACGGAACATAAAATCCCGAATACCTACACCAATCACTTAGAGATGTTGGAGAACAAAGATATTGATGCTGTAAGTGTGTGTTTACCGAATTTCCTTCACGCGCCGATCACTATTGATACGTTGAAGGCTGGCAAGCATGTGCTATGTGAGAAACCGCCCGCTCGGAGCGCACTGGAAGCAAAGGCTATGGCGGATGCCGCTGCCGAAAACGGTAAGACTTTAATGTACGCGCTCGTCCAGCGGTTTGATGGTAGTTCCCAGCGGCTGAAGCGTCTTGTGAAAGCAGGCGAACTCGGTGATGTTTATTTCGGTAAAGCCGCTTATGTCCGACGGCGCGGTATTCCGATTGGTAAAGAAGGTTGGTTTGTCGATAGGGAACGTTCCGGTGGCGGTGCGCTCATCGATATCGGGGTCCATGCGTTAGATTGTATCTGGTGGTTAATGAACGCTCCGAGACCGGTTGAAGTTATGGGTAGGTCGTATGCCCACTTTGGGCATCTTGTGCCAGATGATGTTAAATACGATGTTGACGATGGGACATTCGCGCAAATCCTGTTTGAAAACGGCGCGATTATTATCCTCGAAACAACGTGGGCACTGAACCTGCCGGGCGATAATTACATTAAAATCGCTGGAACGAAAGCAGGCGCGACGCTCAATCCATTCACCCTCTACACGGAAAAAGATGGCAAAGAAGTGGATAAACCGCTTGACGCGCCTTCAATTAACGGATTTGACGAAGAGGTAAAACACTTCGTGGAGTGCATAGTGGAAGATAAGACCCCTATCTCTTCAGCGGAACAGGGTATCATGCTGATGCAGATGCTTGACGGTATTTACGAATCCTCAGAGAAGGGGCGGTCTGTGTCCATCACTGACCTCAACACCGCGAAGGGATGAGAACCCTTTATCTGACCTTTCATGTCTATCAGGCGTTTGTGGCGAAGTCATTCCAAAAGCGGATGCAATATCGGGTCGCTAACCTTGCGGGTTTGACCACCAATTTCTTTTTTTTGCTGGTACATATTTTTGTCTATACCGCCTTCTACGCAGCGCGTACCGGTCCTTTACCTCTCAATCTGAACGAAATTATTACCTATTTTGTCCTCTGCCAAGTTTTTTTCATGCTCATGCCGTTTTGGGGGGCGCGTTCTGAAGTGACGAGCGCGATTAAAGACGGTAGTGTCGCCCTCCAATTAACCAAACCGGTAGACTTCCAGGCATATTGGTTCTCCGATGAATGTGGTAGAGCCTGCTACTATTTATTTATGCGTGGACTCCCGACCTTCCTTATCAGCATCATCTTTTTCGCGGTTGCGATCCCGACGCAGCCGATTACGGTAATGGCGTTTGCAGTTTCAATAACACTTGCGACTTTCATGAGTGCTGCTATCACGATAGCAATTTTTAGTTCCGCGTTCTGGACGCTGGATACAACAGGGTTTTCTGGACTCTCTTATTCCATAATCACCTTATTTTCGGGGATGTTGGTTCCGATTGCGTTATGGCCAGAATGGTTGGCACACATCGCAGCATGGCTGCCGTTTGGCGGTCTAATTGATATCCCGTTTAGTATCTATTTGGGTAAGATTACAGGTATGGATATCTGGATTGCTATAGGCAAACAGATGATATGGGTCGTTTTTTTTCTTGGGTTAGGTAGGCTTCTTTTAAAACGTGGATTCTCTCGGCTCGTCATACAGGGCGGTTAGTAGATACTCCAAACAATGCACCACCTTTCGCTTTATCTTCATTTTGTTACGCTCCGTATCCGTTCACAGATGGCGTATCGGCTTTCATTTGTCCTGGACCTCTTTGCGCAAGCGAGTATCTCTGTCATCGATTTTTTCATGATCGCGCTGCTCTTCAACCGTTTCAAAGAGTTAGCGGGATGGAGTCTGTGGGAAGTCGGGTTTCTCTATGGCATGATTGGTATCTGCTTTGCTGTTGCTGAAATGATGGGAAGAGGCTTTGATGTCTTTCAGAGAAACGTTGTGCGCGGCGAATTTGATACAATGCTTGTCCGTCCGCTTGGGACCTTTTACCAAGTCTTTGCGCATGAATTTCTACTCCGGCGGCTCGGTAGGATCGCACAAGCCTTAGCCGTGCTGCTGATTGCCAACTCGCAGTTAGATATCTCTTGGTCAGTCGGCAAGGTTGGATTTCTGTTGGTTTCGTTGGTAAGCGGTACCTGCTTTTTTATCGGACTTTTCGTCATTGGTGCGACCAGTTGTTTTTGGACTGTCCAATCCATAGAGATCATTAATATTTTCACAAATGGCGGCGTTTTCATGGGAAGTTACCCGTTTTCGATTTATCGGTGGTGGTTTCGACATTTCTTTACTTTTATTATTCCACTGGCATGTGTCAACTATTTTCCGTCCCTTTTTCTATTGGAAAAAGTCGCCTCTTCTGGAGTCCCGCTGCTCGGTGTGCAATTAGCACCTTACGCGGGGTTCCTTTTTCTTGGTGTTACGATGCTGTTTTGGCGATGGGGTGTGTTGCGCTATCAAAGCACAGGGCATTGAATGGTTGTCAGAGGGAGTGGTTATCAGTAAGATTTTTCGCAGAAAAATCGTACCGACAACCCTTAAAAATATGATTGAAGTTAATAACCTTAGCAAAACCTTCAAAGTCTATCACCACCGCAAAGGTTTTTTCGGGAGTTTCATGAACCTTTTCTCTCGCAAACATCGCCTTGTTCGAGCGGTGGACAGCGTTTCATTCTCCGTAGCACGCGGTGAAATCATCGGGTATTTAGGACCGAACGGGGCTGGAAAGTCAACAACCATCAAAATGTTAACAGGTATTTTGGTGCCTACATCCGGCAGTGTAACAGTAAACGGTTATATCCCCCATCGTCAGCGGAAGGAGAACGCCAAACGTATCGGAGTCGTGTTTGGGCAGCGTTCACATTTGTGGTTTGATCTACCGGTGCAAGAATCGTTCGAGTTGCTGCAGCGTATCTATCGGATTCCAGAGTCACAATATCGTCACAATGTAGAGGTGTTCGACGCGTTGCTTGGGCTTGGTGATTTTTTTCAGACCCCCGTTCGTCAGTTGAGCCTCGGTCAACGGATGCGTGCGGATATTGCCGCTGCGCTTCTGCACAATCCGGATGTGTTGTTCCTTGATGAACCGACGATCGGATTAGATGTGGTTGCGAAGGCACGTATCCGCGAGTTCATTGCGCAAATTAACGCCGAGCGACAGGTCACGGTCGTCTTAACAACACACGACTTAGACGATGTCGAAAAACTCTGCAAACGCGTGATTCTTATTGACAATGCGAGACTCTGCTTTGACGGGGAACTCGCCGCACTCAGGCGGTTGCTTTCGACGGAACGGATTTTGAGCGTCGATTATGCCGAAACCTACTCAGACATCAGTATTCCTAACGCTCAGATTATCTATCAAGAAGAGAGTCGAGTGCAGTATCGGTTTTCGCCAGATGCAATTAGCACGGCAGACCTTATCGGTGCAATACTCCAGAAATTCAGAATTGTAGATATATCGGTTCAGGAACCCGATATTGAGGAGTTAATCAAAACTGTCTATGAGGATAACCTTACGCTTGCACAGAAACTTGCCGAAACGGATGCAATTGACTTGACAAACCGAAAAAGCATAAGTTAAAATGTATGAATAGGTTTTAGTAAACTAAAACATAAGAGATGTGTCTATAAAAAATAGGCGCGCTTACAGATAGGATCTAATTTCCATAATCAAAAGGAGCAATTCAAATGTTAAAAAATATGAGAGTAATCTGTGTAATCGCCGCACTCCTGACAGCATTCTGCTATGTTCCCGCGGCTGATGCACAAGATTTCGTAACAGACGGACTCGTTGCCGTATATACGCTCAATGAGGCAGATGTGGATGGCAAGGTCGTCAAAGACCTTCTGGGTGAAAACGATGCTGAACTCGTCGGTAAGCTCAAATTTGTTGAAGGGGCAACAGATGGCACTGGAGACGCGATGGAATTTGAGGGGAAAGCCGACAACTACGTTAAAATCCCTGATATGGGTGATTTTGAATTTGTGTCTATTGAATGCTATGCCTTGGAGGGTCAGTTTGGTGGGATTCAAGGCATTGTTTCGACGTGGCTGTGGGCTGCTGGCAAAGTCCACTTCAAATTTGAAGGAAACCAGATTCAGGTTCATAAGAACGACGGTGTCAAGATTCGCTTAGCCGCTGAAACTGATACTTGGTATCACATTATTTACACCAGCAATACTAAAGACGACGAACTCAAACTTTATGTTGATGGTGAGTTAGTTGACGAAGGCGGTGCTGGTGGTACACCTGAAAACATGAAGGAACGCCGTATCGGCAGTGAACACGATGGCAGATACCTCATCGGTATGATAGATAACGTCCGTATCTACGACCGGATCCTTGAGGAAGACGAGGTCAAGCAGAATTTTGAATCGAAAAGCGATCAATTGCCTGTGGAACCCGCTGGAAAACTCTCAACAACTTGGGGATACCTCAAAGGATTGAGAAAGTAAAAAGAGACATACGGAAACCGAAATCCCACCCACAGGTTATCAACTGAGGTTTCCGTGCCTCAATTAGATGAAAAAATAACAGCATAGCGGTCGTTTGATAGCGACCACTTAGAGGAGATAAGTATGTTTTTGGCAACACGCTATCTGAGTTACACACTTACTGCAATTGCTATCATCGCGCTTAGTTTTGCGATGATACCCACAAGCGATGCGAATCTTGATGAAGATACAATTGCGGGGATGTGGACGTTTGAAGAAGGAAAAGGTAAGGAAGTAAAAGACCTCTCTGGTAACGGCACCGATGGTGAATTTGTTGGCGACCTGAAGTGGGCGAAAGGCAAATTCGGCGGCGGGTTGGAGTTTAACGGCGCGGATACTTGGGTTAAACTTGGTACCAAGGGTGAAGATAAAACGTTAGCCGCCTTGGATTTCAAGGAATCTGATGGTTTTTCGATACACGCTTGGGTTTATGCCGCGGAAGATCCGACAGGTAAATGTGTTATCTGGAAAGGACTTGGATGTTCAACCTGGTCGCAGTTCTTACTCGGAACGGGCGCGCACGAGAATGGCGAAAATAGCACGAAGGCAGCGTTCCACATCCGAGCCGCAAACGGCGGTGCGAAACTTGAAGTCCTCGGCGATGAAATCCCCGCTAAAGAGT
Source organism: Candidatus Poribacteria bacterium (assembly GCA_026706025.1). Classification (NCBI taxonomy): domain Bacteria; phylum Candidatus Poribacteria; species Candidatus Poribacteria bacterium. Next base: position 91,791 of record JAPOZO010000007.1, on the reverse strand, counting down.
GGGTGCATCTCGTCGGTACATGGGATGGATCGAAACTCCATGTTTACGTTAATGGTAAGCTACAGAACAGTGAGGATGCCAAGGGACCACCGTGGGCATCCCCTGAAGAAGTTTACATCGGTGCAGATCCCGGCTGTGGCAAACGCTGCCAGTGGGAAGGTATTATTGATGAAGTCGTTATCTTCGACGTGACGCTTACCGATGATGAAGTCGCAAAACTCGGTGACGGGATTGAAGGTGCGTTAGACGTTGATGCCGCTGGAAAAATGGCGACAACTTGGGGTAAACTCAAAACCTCCCAATAGGTCTCCTTTGAAATCTACACTACCGATATAAAATACGCAGTGTGTTGAAAATCAGATGTCCGCCAAAATTAGGCGGACATCTTCGCTTAAGGTCAAGTCTTATGAAACTAATCCAAAAAGCAGTTATCCCTATTGCTGGATACGGGACGCGTCTTTTCCCCGCAACGAAAGCCGTGCCGAAAGCACTCTTTCCAATTATCGCGCAAGACGGGATCGCAAAACCGGTCATTCAGTTGATTATTGAGGAGGCTTTATCAGCCGGTGTGGAAGCGGTATGTATTGTTGCACAACCCCAACAAGTCGATCCAATCACCGACTATTTCTCTGGTACCGTTCCCGATGCGATTCTCGAAAATCCGGAATTGGCAGCACAAGCGGACCGATTGGCAGAAATAGGGCAGCGGTTGCATTTCGCTATTCAGGAGAAACCGGAAGGTTTCGGACACGCCATCTATTGTGCAAAAGATTTCGCAGCGGGTGAGCCAGTTATGATTCTGCTCGGCGACCATCTCTATATTTCAGAATCAGAGACCTCATGCGCCAAACAACTCGTGGATGTCTATGCACAAGTTGGGCAGTCTGTGACGAGTTTGGATCTCTGCCACGAAAGCGAGCTCTCGCTCAACGGCATCATTCACGGCAGCCCTTGTGCTAAATCCGAACGGCTTTATACACTACACCAAATCTCCGAAAAACCGACGGTCGAGTTTGCACAAGAACATCTTCGTGTTGAAGGTATCCCCGCGCAGCAGTATCTCTGCAACTTCGGCATAGACCTCCTTACACCACTCCTCTTTGATATACTGGACTACAATTACAGGCACCGAATTGTAACGCACGGCGAGATTCAATTACGGGATGCGATGGCAGAGATGATCAAGCGGGAAGGTATGTCGGGTTATCGCGTCGCAGGTCAGCGTTACGATACAGGAAACCCACGCGAGCTGCTCCAGACTGTTAATGCTTTTGGGCTCCACGGGCCTTATCGGGATGTCTTAGTCTAATGTTTCCCCAACTTCTAACGTGATAATTTCCACATCTTGAGAAGCAGTCAATTGACGTAACGCCTCCGGTGTGCCTGTTAAGAGTGGGAAGGTGCCGTAATGGATGGGTAGGATTGCTGGGACGTTGAGCAGCTGCGCGGCGTAGGCGGCTTCACGCGGTCCCATTGTGAAATGGTCACCGATAGGGAGTAGTGCGAGATTGGGTTGGTAGATTTCACCGATAATCCGCATATCCCCAAAGACGTTTGTATCTCCAGCGTGGTAGATTTTATAGCCGTTTGCGAACTCTATCACATAACCTGCTGGTTCACCGAGATAGACCGTTGTGCCGTTTTCCTCTGTGAAACTACTGCTATGGTTTGCGGAAACCATCGTCGCCTTCGTGCCGCCGACAGTGACAGTGCCACCCTTATTCATCCCAATTGTATTGTCAACACCCTGTTTACCGAGCCATCCGGCGATTTCGACGATAGACACGACTGTTGGTGTATGTTCTTTGGCGAGTGGCACGGCATCGCTAATATGGTCGGCGTGTCCGTGCGTTATGAGTATCACATCAAGCGCGTCAAAGGTTTTGAGAGCATCGGGGCAGACGGGGTTGTTTGTCACCCACGGATCAATGAGGAGCGTTTGTCCATCCGCTTCGATTTTGAAGGTGGAATGTCCGAGCCATGTCAGGCGAATACCGTTGTTCAGTTTCATTTTTTTAACTTTCCTTGCGCTCCGGTCAGCAGGGGTTTAGGGTACGCGGGCTTATAGTAAACCTATAATTAATTGGGCACTCTCAAACAGTCTGAATACCTATAACAAACATTCAGACTGGCACAGGCTAACAACCTATGCTACAAAGAGCACAAACTGGAAGTTTATGAAGTTTATGCTACAAAGAGCACAAACTGGAAGTTTATGCTACAAAGATGTCCACTTATTTATGGACTTCACTATAAAATGATTTCCTTTAGTCTTTGGGCGATAATTTCTACTTCTCCGGGCATCAGGGTCTGCCCGTTAATCAGTACACCGTTCGCGCCTGCGCCTGCGATGTCAATAGCGGGTTCACCTTCCGCGAGTTGCTGAAGAATTTCGTTTCGTGTGATGCCGAGGTGTTCCTCGTCAAATCGGATTTCGGTGCGAGGCATCGGTTGCCCGGCTTCGGAAGGAAAACTCCGATGGACTGTAACGCCTTGCGTGTCCGCGAACACTTCGTCATAGTAGGTAACCTGATCTTCATAAGATTGCTGTAACGCTTCATGGTCCTGATCCAAATACCATTCGACAGCGGCAAGCAGCCCTACCAACTCTTCTTTACCTACTTTCATACCTCTACCAATAAAGGGGTGAGGTGGTCCGTTGAAGGCGATTGCCTCAATCAGTGATTTTTTTCCAACGGTTAATCCGCTACTCTGGGGGCCACACAAACCTTTCCCGCCGCTAAAGAGTGCCAAATCCGCGCCCATTTGTGTGAAACGCCATAAGTTCTCAGGCGGTGGCAGCTGCGCTGCTGCATCAACGATAAGCGGAACATCGTACCTTTTTGCGATTACGATGGCTTCCGCGTAAGGCACCCAGAGGTGTTCTCTACCGGGGTTGGCGAAGTAGAAGATCGCAGCGGTTTTCTCAGTGATGGCACTTTCTAATTCGTCGGGGAGTGTTCCGTTCTCGTCGCCTATCTCGACAAACGTGACACCGACCTGGCGGACGGCAAAATCGTATCCGACGCGACCGTGGCGATGGACAATGACTTCGCTTTTCATTGACGCGTCGAGATGCGGCAATTTTTCACGCTTGGCAGCATCCAACCCGGTGATACATGCGGCGGTGCTGAGCGTCAAGGCAGCGGCGGCACCACAAGAAACATAGGCTGCTTCGTTGTGGGTGCGCTTCGCGATTTCTTCACCGACCCGTTTTTGGAGTTCGATGATGTCTACAAAGTGCTTGGAAGCATCAGCCATCGCGGCGATGACTTCAGGTGGCATAATGGAACCACCGCGTCGCGTGAGCGTTGCGTTGCCATTGATAATTGTGCGGATGCCCAAGCGTTTATAAATGCTCATATTTTAGGAGTTATTAGTTGTTAGTTATAAGTTATAAGTCTGGTTTCTGATGCTTGATTATCTCTTTGTACCCGTCGTTTCTCAATTGAAATACCGACGGTTGCCAAAAGATATTGAACAATCGGAACCCTCTTAACTAAAAACTTATAACTTATAACTCTAAACTATTTACCCTACTTCTTCACCGTCTAATTTACCGACGTGGAGATCAATCTCATCGCGGGACTCAATTTTGTCTACTTTGCCATCTGCCATGTGGAAGATACGGTCAGAGACATCTAACATCTTGTGGTCGTGGGTGGCTGTGATGATGGTTACACCGTTTTCATCGTTGAGGCGACGGAGTAAGGCGATGATCTCCAACCCGGTTTTGGTGTCAAGGTTGCCTGTCGGTTCATCGGCAAGGACAATCGCTGGGTCGTTTGCGAGAGAACGTGCGATTGCGACACGCTGCTGCTGTCCACCGGAGAGTTCTAACGGTTTGTGCTGCACGCGGTCCCCGAGTCCAACGAGTGAGAGGAGGTCAACGCCTTTCTCTCTACTCTCGTCAGCACTCATACCGGCGAAAATCATCGGAAGCGAGACGTTCTCAAGTGCCGTCATAACCGGGATGAGGTTGAACGATTGGAAAATATAGCCGATCTTTCGGCAGCGGAGCCACGCGAGTTCGTAGGCATCGAGTTGGGCGATGTCCACTTCATCAATATAGACTCTGCCTTCAGTGGGTTTATCCAATCCACCAATCATATTAAAGAGCGTTGATTTCCCGGAACCGGAGGGTCCCATGATTGAGATGTATTCACCGCGCTGGATTTGGAAATTGACCCCGCGGAGCGCATCAACAGTTTGTGTCCCCATCTCGTACCGTTTGATGAGATTTCGGACGCGGACTGTATTTTCCTTGGGAATGAGACGCTCGAAACGTTCTGGTGTTTCGGCGAAAGCTGCGCCAACATCACCTATTTGTTCGTTCATTTTTCTCTCCTTACTGGTTGTCAGTTCTCGATAACCATTTTACCGTCTCTGTAGGAATCCAAGAAGTCCCGGTTTTGCAGGTTCGGGTTCCAAGGGTGCTGCGGTGGCATTTTGTTGCGGAATAGCAAACTGTATAAAGTTCCGCTTGCCGAGCTGCTGCATAAACGTAAAGAGCGAGGTTTCTGCCTCTTTTCGTGTCAATTGGTACTGCTTTTGGACGCGGTTGGTAATCTGTGAAATGGTATGCTTGCCGTCACACATCTGCCAGACGTAAGTGCCGATAGAATCGAGCACAATCACCCTTTTCCCAGGAAGCATAAAGAGTTTACTGATGAGTCGTATCCAGAGCGTCTCTTTCTGTGGGATAACGAGCGCGGCTTCGCCCTTATCGTCTATTTCCCAAGTTATCACCTGATTCCGCACGGGGAACGCCTTCATGACCTGTGTCCGGTCCATGTCGGGACGTTTTTTGAGTTTGAGGGAATAAAGAAGTCTGTTTAGCATATTGGCTTTCGGCTTTCGGCTATCAGCGATCAGTTAAGAAGTTTCATTTAACGGGAGTCTCTTTGCTGACGGCTGACGGCTGATTGCTATTATGGCATTCAATGCTTTCAGCAACCTTCTGGACAGTCGGGGCCCCATTGTCGCTCCCGATAGACTGGATAACATAGATACGATTAGAATGATTGCATCGCCAGAGATGAAACACGAATGCTGTCCGCTTGGAAAGCTTATCGAGTATCAGCACAGGACTGAAGGGTACACCGTCGTAGAACCGTGTCTGTTCTCCAACGAGTGTCAACCGTTCATCATCTCCATCTATGTGAGAGGTCACCTCAAACCCGTAGCCGCGAATCGCTTTTGCGTATTTTGCGCGAAACCATGCTTCCAGTGGGTTCGACGCATCTTTATAGTCGCCTAACATCATCTCTGCGGGACCGTATCGTTCAACGCTGAGCCGTCCCACGTCGGGTGGCGTAAAATCCGTGTTTCCACCGGAGCCGTTCGTCTTTCGTACGCGGTCATGTACCAGTTTAGCGATCCGGAGCGCGCTTTGAAAACGCACACGTTTTGCCACAAACACAAACAGTAGATAGCCGCTGAGGAGCTTCTGACGTTCCAATTTGTATTCTTTCGGCACACCCAACTTAAGCCCGTAAGCACTCCACAATGTCCGTGGTGCCTCACTACGGTCTACAATTGATTGGAAAATTCGGAGCACCGTGGGTCGCCAGTTCTCTTTGAGCCGTCCCATCACCTGTACGATTGTGATCCGTTTCCCGACGTGGAAAATCAATCCATTGGCACGAATGTCCCCTTTCCAGCTAAAACCGAGGACGTTGCGTCCTTCAAAGAATTCTTCCTCTTTAATGAGGTTGACGTTCCGGCGGAAGGAGAGTTCGGTGCCTTTTCTTTTGTAAGTTTTGCGAATCAACTTAAAGTATTCGTCAAGCGTTGCATGGAGATCTGGCTTTTTGCGCCGCGTATGCGCCCATTTGAGTTCGAGGCGTGGCATATCTCCATCATCAAGTCGGAGATATCCTGTTTTCTGGTCTCCGCTGAGTCCGCTGAGTTCCCATGTCGTGGGTATTTCGAGTTGTATGCCTGCCCAGCCAAAAACAGTCCAGTCCATGTTTATATAGTCATCAGTTGTCAGTTGTCAGTTGTCAGAGCGGTTTTTTTCAGAAAAAACCTTTCAGTTGCCAGTAACAAGAGGTGTTGAGATCGCCTAAAACTGTTGGGTAAATCTAAAACCTCTTAACTGTTCTCACTGCGAAGCATGATAACTGACGACTGACAACTATTAAAATGGTTTGACGATAACGGCTTTGGAGACAAGGGCAATAGCAACGGTCCCCATACCGATGAGACCGACCCCACACGCAAACCCTGCTGCGAGCACTGGATTGAACATATACCAGCGTTTCATACCGAACCGCTTGATCATGTAGAATCGCCCGATAACCGCCCCGAGTAGCCGTGCGATCATGCTGCCCGGATCAGCCCCAATACCTCCAATAATACCGTAGAACCACATTGAGGGTAGTTTAAAGACCCACAACATCCCGTAGATTGCGAGGCTTGAGGTAAATCCAGCGGAGACATAATCCCCGCGAATTGCTTGAAGCATTTGGCTATTTCCATCCCGCAGTGAAGTTTTCCAGAGACATTCATTTGTGGCGTTAATGGGCCACATCATCTGTGCGAAGGGATACTGCGCACTCGGAATAGGAGCAATCTTCCAGATAAAGTGAAGTACCACAATTCCACTAACAATCAGAATTGGCATAATCAGAAGTGTACCAGCAAGGTTTGAAGTGAAGGTTGTGCCTGTCAATTCAAGTACCCGCCAACTCTGTGTACCGCGTCCGTAATCTTCGTCTGGCAGCGGTGCAAACCAGATATCTATCTCCTCATATCGGCTCAAAATAAAAGTAATTTCGTGCAGATACGGTATTTCAAAGAGATCGCGTCCTAAGACACCGAAAGTCCGTGCGGTAATATACGAATTAATCGGTGTGTAGAGGAAAGCGTAACCGAGTAAGAAACTTAACGGGAAGTTAGGCACCATCCAGTGGATAAGCCATACGAATCCACCCATACCGACGAGCCACATTAATCCCATCAACCATATTGGAAAATCACCCCGGTTAGGTGGTGTCGCGAAGGAACCGCGTTCGCCAGCTGTTTTCTTGGATTTCCGTAGTTTGAAGAGCATCGGGATTGAAGCCGCCATGCCGACGAGCGCGAGGCTAAAAGATTTCCCCATGCCATAACTCATCCAGAAATCCAGCCCGTTGAACAAACCAACACCCCGGACATCCAAGCCAGGTTTCCACTGGTGGAGGATCTCGTATCTGTACAGAATTTGCGGGTTCAAAATAAATTGCGATGCCATTGCAGTAATGAACTCTGTCATGACGATCGGGAACGGCAGCACGAAGCCAAAGAGCATCTGTCCGAAGTCAGTTCGGAAAGCGAACACACCGGTTGGTGCGAACCCTTCAATACTTTGCGTGAAATCTATCCACGGAATCTTCAGAATCTGAATCGGCTGGCTCATCATGACCCCTGTGAGCGAAGGGACACCGATATAGAGAAATCCCCAAATTAGCCCTGCCATAGAACCGATAGAGAAGACGCGCCATCGCCAAGTCTCTTCTTTCCCGGTTGTTTCAGCCAATGCGGTTGCGCCCTGTGCCGTAATGGGCGCCATCGGATATGGGAGCCGTTCGAGGTCCGCCGTGAGCCGGAACAAAATATACTGCCCGCTGACAAATCGCAACGTTCCGAGGAGTTTTCCTGCGAGGTAAATGGCAATCGGTAGAAACCAATCGGGATGCAATAAACTTCGCGTAAGTACCCCGACGGAATGGCCAGCGGGTACAATCCATGCTGGAATTTTGTCAGCGATCTCGTAGGAAGCCGCCTGGGGGGTATTGATGAAGTAGGCGTACCAGATAAAACTTCGGTACTGCAGCCCACTCCCGACTGCTGCGCCGGTTAACCCGAGGAGCATATAGAGCTCCTGGCGTCGGGCGGTTGTAAAGGAACGCCGAGCGAGCTCGGTAAATAGAATTACGGCGACCCAAGGTGCTGCACCAGCACCGGATTCGCCGGATACATAACTGAGATAGATGGAACCTGGCATCATTAACAAGCCGACGAAAAGTGCTCCGACGAACACTTTAACCGTCAACCCCGACTCAAAGGTACGGATACCGCCTTCAATGTCGTATCGCTGTGCCCAAGCTTGCCATTCATCTGCTTGTGTTACTCTTTCTCTCGCCAAATTGAATGTTCTCCTTTTATTGGTTATCAGTTATCGGTAAGAACCCATTTTTTCTAACAATCGACAACTGACAACTAATTCTCACTCGTCGCCTGACTCTTTAGTGCTGTCGGTGTCTCGTAGCTCTTCCCAGAAATGCGCGCAGAAGATACCAATTGTCAGCACAAGAGCCGAGAACATTTGCCATTGCCAACGTCCATCAAGAGCGATAACACTGAACAGCCATAAGAAACTGCCGATGATGATGATAGTAGTTGCTACTTTTTCCATTTTTTATCTATGGTCCTCTGAGCATCGTTCCAAATATAAAGCATTCTCACTGCGAAGCAAAATTATGCCATTTAAGGCATAATTTCGTTTCACGATGGTTGCTGGTTAATTCTGTATCGGGTTTTGGAACTATTATATGTTTCCAATTTTCGTTAAACCTGCCCGAAACGTAACATAATGGAGGGCAGTCCAGATTTAATAGTTTAAAAAACCTTAGTCCGCTGGTGTCAGTGCTGGGTCCATTTGCGATGTTTCCTCCGTTGCGGCATCTGTGCCTTCGGTTCTACCGCGTTCATGGAACTCCGCCCGGATATCGACGCTGAACGTCCGCCAGATAAGCAGCTGCTTCCGTAGCAGGTTGAGGAACCGTCGGTTCACACGTTTCCAAGAGGCGATCTCGCCACTCTCGCGATGTACATCCAACGTAATTTTATAGAGATCTTCCTCCTCACCACCCACTGGCGACGTAACAAATTGAATTGATTGGCTCACACCCAAGTCATAGGGTGCCAACCATACCATCATTCCGATTTGGTATGAATCTTCCACGGTTTCGCTGAATGCGACTTGGTCGGTGTAGAAATCGCTTGCGGATTCATCGGCGTGCGCCTCAAAATAGTCGCGCATAAAGACATTCAAACCGAGTGCCTCTTCTTCAAGGACGGTGAAAGGCAGATTGAAATGCCACACATCGCCTTCTGGTTCCGGGAGTTTCCATTTACGCTCAATATCAGGGACAGCCATCCGTGAGGCTTTGATTGCCGGATACAGGGTACTCAGCAGCACCACAATCATGACGATAATTGTTGCGACAACGGTTGACATTGAGGAATAGTTGAGGGTCAACCCAGCGAGCCATCCGAAGTGGACAAGTGTCGTTGCTATTGCCTGCCCCATGAGGTAGCCCAGCACAGCACCGACGATAGCGTATACACACGCCTCAGCAAGGAAAAGGAAGGCGATATGTACAGGCGCGAGACCGACAGAACTGTAAATACTGATCTCTCGGACACGTTCATAGACCGCTCCAAGCATGGTGTTGAGTACGATGAGCGCGGCAATCAAAATCGGTACGAATAGATTGCCCATTCCACTGAAACTCGTCATCCCGATACTACTATAGAGATACGTATCTTTATCACGTCCGACGAAGAAGTCAAGAGCGATCCGGTTCATGAGCGGTGCCATGATGAGGTCCAACTTATCAATCGCTCCGAGGAGTTTCGGGTCATCTTCTCGCGGTTCCATATTAACGGCGACGCTGCGGAGCGTGCCGCCTTGGTTCATGACAACCTCATAAGGCAGGATAGCAATACTGTCTGGCGTGAGGTGGAGATATTTCTGCAATTCACCTTCGAGCGTTTCATCACCTGTAGCCCCACGACTGCGTTGCTGTTGCATTAACTGATAATCGACGGGTGTGAGTTCTTCGCCATCGTTATCTGTAAGATCTTTGAACCCGATGCCGAGCACACCGACGACAGTAAAGTCCGCGCCATAGACAGAAACGGTCGCCTTGCCCATATCGCTTTCGGTAATTTTCAGCAATTCTGCCATCCCTTTGGGTAGAACAATCGCATAGGGCCACTCCGTAGGCCATTCACTGGCATCAGCCGGATCAAACCACTTTCCATATTGCAGGTATCTATTAATACCACTAACAGCAGGTTCTGCTTCATTCATTCCGACGAGCATGTTTGCAGCGAACGTCAATGCTTCACCGGTGAGTTGATGTGTCGGGGGCGATGGATCTGCCATGTTTGGTGTGCGTGTTAGCTGCACAAAGGATTGATCCCCAGTCCCTGAGGATTGATACCAAGCCCGTGGTGCCACGATGTTCCGGACAGTCACGATGGATTCTTCATCTACCCGTTCAATGAAGCCGTCTTGTTCTAAAGCAGCGATAGCCTCTGGTACATCAATCGGTTGTTGTCCCTGTTTGACGAGTATCTCACTTTTTCGTGCCAGAAGCCTCTCTAAGGCAGTAAGTGTGATTTGTGTTTTCTGCATGTCATTCTGCACAGAAGTCAACACCGGTTCCTCAAGCGGACGCCAGTATTGGTCGCGGATGAGGAGACCTGTATAGCGCGGTGTCACCTGTGGGAGACTCGTTCTATTCGGATGCATAAACGTTCGTACGGAGGTAAACGAGATAACCGTGAAAGTAAGAATTACCAACGTGCAACATGTCAGGATCGTCCGGCCTTTCCGTTTCCGCATGTTGGAAATCCCCAAGCTAAACGCTGCGGCACTTGCACTCAATCTACCGACATCAGCCTTGTAAACTTTGCTGCCCTCTTGCCGAATTTTTTCGAGCTGCTCCTCAAATTTTCGGACAATAATACTGATAACAATAACCGTCAAGGCAAGTACAACAAACGCAATCAAGATAATCACAGGGGTCGTCGTGATCTGGAAGGCAGGGTGAACCTGGCTTAGGAAGAAGAATACGAGTAAAAAGATACCGAACGAACCGAGAATTTGCTTATGGATATTTGGGAAACCGAAGATGAGTCGTTCCATAAAGTAGGCAAACGGCATCAGTAGTGCAAGGTAGAACATCACACCGTTGACAACATCGTTACCAGTCTGTTTGACATCTGGGTATGCGCGAGATTCATAGCCCCATGCGGCGCGTGCGAGTTTGAGTGCTTGTTGATAATCATTTTGGAGTAGTTCCGTCTCGGCGCGTGCGAGGTATTCATTCGCGAATTGATGCAGTTTGTCAAGCCGGTCGCTGGAGATACCGAAACGTTTATAGAGCCGTGATCGGTTCTCATCAAGCCACCACATATCTCGCACAACGACGTAGGGTGTAAGACGGATCCGTCCATTTTCACGGACGACAAACCCTTCACCGGTGTAAAGCGTGGGGTTCTTCATACCGCTCTTCGTCGCTTTGATGAGTAGGAGGCGTTTCCCAATCTGCCCGTAAGCCATTCCGATTTTAATACGGGTATTCGGTTCGCTGTAGACGAGGGCGATCGGTTCAGCTGCGGAGACACCTTCTTGCTGCCACGGTTTGGACATTCCATACTTCTCCGGTGCGCTATCGGTGAGGGCATCGTAAATTTCAAGTTCCCGCAAGGTTCGCAGATACCGCTGGTCAACCAAATCATAGATAGTTGTGGACACACACGGGAATGTAACAACACGGCACCCACGCCTACGGGTATTAATAGGCACTTTATTTGGAAGCAGTTTCGCGCCGTAGTTCCCTAAATCCGGTGCGAAGACGATGTCCCCTGAATCCTTGTCAAGGATGTATGCTTCGACTTCTTGCGCACCCCCGAGCCGCCGTGTGGCTCTGCCCTCCATGGCTAATCCGGCAACTTCAAAGTTGCCTTTGTTATCGCCCATGACAAACAAATCACCGCGCACCCCCATCATAGATTTGTGCCTTCTACGAAGTGTCAGGATGGGGTAGGGTACCGGCTTATTGGGAAGTGCGGACTCCCGTGCATCGAATTCGACGACATCACCGAAGAGGTTACAGTAGAAATTACCGACCCGAGCGGCGGTCGGCATCTCTTCATCGCGGAGTGCTTGGATGAGTATTGATGCCAGTGTTTGTGCTTGCTGATGGAGGTTCCCGTCTTTGTCCAAATCAACGCGGTCAATTGTATCAAGCGGCGTATCGGTTAAGACGCGAGCATCTTCAATGGTTGCAAAAGCGATTCCGGTTTTCCCAACAAGCGTTGCGACCTCACTGTCAAAGGCGATTTTACCAGGGATGTACGTTTTCCATGTCTTTCCACCACTCGCGGATATGGCGTTAACGAAGTTGGATTGTCCGCCGAGCCCCGCGATTGAAATGAGGGTTTTGATGTCTTCAATCTCATCATCGGAGAAGGTATCTGGATCCTCATGTCGCAGTCGGAGCATTGCATCGAGTTGCTCACGTGTACGAATACTGTTCTTCCGATTTTTCTTTGCAGTGCGTACATCGTTTCGGATGAAGCGTTCAACCTCTTTTCGGATATAATCCATATCCTTAAGCATATCCTCAGAGGGTTCGCCTTGATTGCGCCACTGCTCAAACTGCATCTTCATCAGTCGGCTCACACCGCTGAGTCCAGTGAGTTTGCTGAAGTGCGAACTGAGTAACGTTTCAAGGGTCTTTCCTTCAAGAGCGGTTTTGTCGGAAATCCCATTAGCGACGGTCCATTGGCGTGCCATAACTGCCTGTCGGATCTGGTCATCTGTCCATTGCCAAAGTTTTCGGATACGGACACCGAAGTCGGCATCTTGCGCGTAGGTGGCAAGTTTATTACCGATACTGGCAAACTCACGACGCAGCACAAATTCGGGTTGTTGGTCGTAGAACCACCCCTTATTGAATACACCGAACTGATCCGATTGAGATGAGAGATCAATACTCACATAGAGTGAGGTATAATAGCGGTTGAACAGGTCTTGGAGGGCGATCGCTGCTTCAATCTGTCCGAGTTTCCGATTGTACTCACTTGTATCAATCCGCAACATCTTTTCAACGCGACTCTGGATGTTGCGGAAACGGGCATTTCGGAGGGTTAGCATGTTATCACGCAGGAGTGTCTTCGTCTCCTCGTCGAAATCTGCATACAACGTCGGCAGGCGCTCGATAAGATTTTCGAGTGCTATAATGTCCGTACCTGCGCGTTTTTTGACGACCGCCAATAGTTCTGTTTCATTAATGTATGAAGCGATACGTAAACGGAGTTTCAGTGCCTGGTCCACCTCAGCGTCTGATAGATAGTTTTCTAAAATGAGGCGTTCTTCAGCCAAATATTCGCGTCCGAGTGTTCCGGCAGTTGCGAGTAAATTTTCAATACGTGTCCGCTCCAACCGAGCGTTCCGAAGTGCTATTTCAAAGATACCCTGTTTGTCCTTGAGCAGATCAGCTGTTAGTATACCGATGTCAACGGAGTCCTCGGATTCGGCTAAACGTTGTCGGAGTTGGGTATCAATAGTGTTTAGTCGTTCCACACCGGCTTTCGATAAGAACTGTCCACCGTAAATCAATTGACTGGGGTCTTGCGACAATACCGTTTCCTTGAGTTTCCGAATGCTTGCCTTAATTCCATCTTCAACAGGTTGACTGTCAGGGATTTGTGCGAGGACCTTTTCAAGTAGTTGGGTTTCGCGTTGGATTGCGGCTGCTTGGGTGTCGGTAGCATCTCGCAAAACGCCGCGTGCGTTTTTCGCTTTATTGAGTGAGTGTAAATCGAGATGTCGGTCAAGTATTTTTTCAGGGGTCCACATCAGGGCAAATTTACGTTTGTCGCTCATTTCCCAGTTTGCCAAGGTTTTGTTAAGCGTCTCAATATCAGGGACGAGGTTTTCGGGGAGGTCTCCGGGAACAGGTATATGCCAGTCGGATCCCTGTTGTTCGGGAATCAGATATGCGTCATTTGGGTGTCTGGCATACTCGGCAATAGTCCCAGTTTCTACAGCGCGAATGAGTTTATCCACTGCCCATACATCAAGGCGGGCGATCGGCAGTGCAAGCGTCACAATTAATTCGTGCTGCGCTTCTCGACTTGTGTCGAGTGCTACGGTGCGTACTTCAGCTAACCTTTCAACGACATCCCGGAGGAAGTGAGTTGTTTGTAACGCCTCTTTCTTTGAGCGAGCGAGATTTGCCAATAACCGGCTTTTCTCTTCGCCAGTAAACCCTTGCTTCTCGCGCTTTCGATTTCTATCTGCTTGCTTCTTCTGCCGTTCTGAAAAGTCTCGCTGTTGCTCTGTGAGATTTTCGATCTCAGAGCGAGTTTTTGCCAAACCGTCAAGTGTTGTTCCGAGCGAGTCCAGATCCGCCTTTACGTTGTGTATACCGTGGTAAAAACCGGCTGGGAGATCGACGAGAACGCTTCGGTCAATAGAGAAGAGCAGCCTTCTGCCCAACTCTTCAAATTCGATGATATCTGTAGAGAGTCCACGGCGGAGTCCGTGCATTGTCGGCGTACCGGGTGAGTCAGTAGCCGCACCGACAATATCCTGTCCGATACCTTCCATAAAGGCGCGCATACCGGCAAGCCCTTGGAAATGCCCGTCAACAGCGACAAAGAGGACGGAGTACCCCGGACGATACTGGGGTTGACTAAAGAGGCGCGCGAGTTCCATGAGGGTTGCGACCCCGCAAGTCGGATCTGCGCCAGGGGCCATAGCTGGCACGACAGACATGGAATCGTAATAAGCGGTGATAACGACGAGTTCATCGCGTAGCGTGGGGTCTCCACCTTCCAAAAAGCCACGTATATTCTGCCCGACGCGACGTTCCCAAGTCATTTTACCTCTGACTCGGACATTCACCTCAGTGCCTTGCGCGTGGTGTTCTTGAAGTAAATGTGTGAGAACGTCGGCATCTTCTTTAGAAATCCAAAATCGCGGGATGTTGGCGGGGACGGTGCCAAACTTGTTTTCTGCTTCCCCTCGGATGGTGGTTTCGGGTTCAATAAAAATGACAGCAGTCCCACCGAGCATTGCAGCGTTGATGTAACGGGTAACGGAGTTAAAGTCAAGGAGTACGATCGCGCCTCTCGGGATGAAGATATTTGATTCGCTGGCGGCGACGAACTCACCGGTTTCGTCAATTTGTCCATCATTGTTGTTATCAATGCCATCGGTAGCGTCGCCAGGTACTTCATCTGTCCAACCATCGGCATCGTTGTCAATACCATCAGTTGCCCATCCTCGAATTTCAGAGAGCAAAGGGATCTCACCATATTCATCAATAGTGCCATCCTCATCGTTATCAATGCCATCAGACGCTTTTTGTAGATGTTCATTAAGTATATCGTCGGTGATACTGGCTTCAGTGATTCGATAGCGTCGTGCGAGCGTTGTGAGGGTATCACCATCTTGGAGCTCATACCAGAATCCACCGATGTTGGTACCGTTGAAATCGGCGAGTTGACCATCATTGGCGTAAAGGAGCGGACCGGATAAACCGCCTGTCGGAATAAATACGGTACTTCCTTCAACGACAGGGGTCGCCAGAAATTTGTTTCGTCTATCTCCGAGGATAGTTGCTTCGTTAACTTGGTAACTTTCAGCGATGTCTTGCAGTGTTTCATCTGCTAATACGGTGTGTTTAATTCCATCTGCTAAGAGTGAAGTGCGGACAAGATTGGGCCAGAGCGGTGTGAGTTCAAAGGTGTGTAGAACAGTAGCCTCAGGCGAGAGTACCTCAATGACACTGTCGTTGTGGTCAAGGGGTACAGTGACCGGAAATTCGCGACTTTCCACATTTTGCAAACCGATTTCGACGAATCGGTCAAAGATGTATTTACTTCCACTTGCGGCTTGCGGGTAGCCTGTCACACGAGTCTCAAGACTTGACAGACGTGCGATGTCCTTACGAATGTTACCGATAGAAAGGTCATCCCGGATCTGGATCGCAGCAGTTTTCATGCCGGGCCCGGAAACCGTTTGCGCATGCACAGAATGATGCGAGCAGATAACCAGCATTATAGAAAGAAAGAGTGCTAATACACTCATTACGGAAGCAAAGCGTCGCGAGCAATATTTGCGACTCCTACGAGTTCTCATATTATTAAAGTCTCCCACCTTTTCTGGTATCTCGTATTTCCCACAATAGTACATTGGGGTATCTTGCCGAGGGCACCTACAAACCTATAAAGCCATATTGTGCGGAGCGCGTCCGTTACCGGCTTGTAATATGGAATGCAACCTGTTGATCGTTTTTTATTTCTTGTCGTCTCGGCATCCTTGGCTTCTCCAAATATCCGTTTTTTGGAGTCCACTGTTACATAATCTTAGCAATAATTTAGATATATTTTATACTATTACTGCAATTTTTGTCAAATTAAAATTTGCATTTACAGTTTTTTTGAGTTAAAATATAATTCACGCCTTCGTCTCTCCACTGAAGCAGGATACTCTTAAATAAAACTGCACCTCATGACAATTTATGGAAGCGATGCTAAAACTAAAAGAACTCAGAGGCAGTTCAACGAGGTCTGCCTGTCTGAGCCAAAGGAGTCAAACGTGAACAAAGAGCCCCAAGAATCAAAGGTTGACAAAGTCGTCTCACGTATAAAAATGCGTCGTCGCGAATTAAAGTTAACCCAAACGGAACTCGCTAAGGAAGCGAATCTAACGCCCGCCGCAATCTCGCAATTTGAATCGGGAACTCGTAAGCCCTCGTTCAAGACACTTTCCAGCCTCTCTGATGCTTTAAAAGTCACGACCGATTATCTACTCGGAAAAGCGGAGAAAAGCCACAATGACCTCTTAGCCGACCCGAAGATCAATGCTATGTTCAAAGGAATGATGAAATTTACAGAGAAAGACAAAGAAACGCTCTACGAGTTTTATGAATTTCTCAAAACGAAAGCGGAGTCACAGACGGCATCAACAGAAGAAACATCTTAGGATACGGAGCAGTGGACTACCTATTCAACGAGATTCAATCGTTATGCGAGGACGCGACTTTCGTATAGAAGATGGCCCCCAATTAGTCTTTGCTTAGATTTTGTACATTCCTGGACGAATTGCTTTTTATATTGCTTCAATTCAAAAGGTTTGACGAGATTCACACAGTTTTATTTAGGACGTTCCAGGATATGTACTTTTCTAAGCATTGACTGATAAAACCACCTTACCGAAATTTTGACGGTTCTCTAACAATGAATGCGCCTCACCGGCACGGTGAAGCGACAAAGTTCTATCTATAATAGGTACCAATTTTCCTTGCGCAGCAAGCTGGACAAGTGTTCGGAGTTCAGTTACCGTGCCGAGGGCGGAACCCATTACAGTGAGCTGCTTTTGATACAGTTTTCGGATATTGATTGCCCCAATGTTTCCTGTTGTAACACCACAGGAGACGAGCCTTCCATTTTTAGCCAAGCTCGCAATACTTTGCTCCCATGTCGCAGCCCCGACATGCTCAAGCACAACGTCCACACCTCGTCCGTCCGTTGCCTCAAGTACAACGTCTGAGAAATCTATGTCTTTGTAGTTAATCGTAATGTCTGCCCCCATCTCCCGTGCGCGTGCGAGTTTCTCATCACTACTTGCGGTAGCAAAGACTCTTGCCCCGGTCAACTTTGCGATTTGTAGCCCGGCACTTCCGACACCACCGCCTACCCCAAGAATTAAGACATCCTCCCCCGGACGCAGTTGGGCACGGGTCATCAACATGTGCCATGCCGTGAGATACGCAATCGGCATCGCAGCAGCGTTAACGAACGAAAGGGTATCTGGTATCCGAATCGCGTTTTGGGCAGGGACTTTCACATATTCTGCGTACCCGCCGTTGGTTTGGAAGCCGATGAGTTCCTGCGTGTCGCACAAATTTTCGGCACCACTATGGCAATCACTACAGACCTCGCACGGAATACAGGGTGCGAGGACAACTCGCGTTCCGATTGCAACCCCGCAGCCTATATCACCCACCTCAGCAATTGTTCCAGCGATGTCGGATCCGAGTATGTGCGGGGTGTCTCCTCGACTGAGTTTCGCCGCTATTTCTGGTCGGTTTCGTCGGGCATGGAGGTCCAGGTAGTTCACTGCACAGGCTTCGACTTTAACGAGTACTTCGTCAGCATCAAGTGTCGGCTTGGGCACATCTGTATACCGAAGCACCTCCGTGCTGCCTTGTTCTGAGAAAACAACTGCTTTCATATTGGTTTTCGGTTGTTAGTTTTCAGTTATCGGAGGAAAATTACAACGTATCTCATAAATATAACCCAAGTTGCTACTAAATCTGGAGTGCTGGCTTTCTCGCAGGGTTCCGTGTATGTATGGAACCTGCGGAAAATACACATACCTTTAAAGCTCAACCCAAACACAACATGAATTGTCCAAGCTTTAGTAAACGTATACTTTCATCCGGAGCCACTATCGTTTTCGTAAGCCCTGTTTATGAGTCCCCCGCTGTAACCGTAATCATCAAGATTGGAAAGACTGAAATTAGCCGTAAGCACCGTGATTGAGGAAACCGAGCAATCGACGTAAACGCGGACTTGCGTCCCTGTAGACAGAATCCGGCATGTTGTAGTTCATAAATGGATAATACTTATGCCCGACGAGTCGGCGTGCGTATGTCACCTGCGTGATATATCGGATACGGTCGCTCTGGTTGGGTCCCCCGCGATGCCACACCTGATTGTTGAACATGATAACACTCCCCGCTTTTCCGAGGTTGTATTGGACTTTCTCCTTCCACTGTGTTCCTTCTATCGGATTCGGTGGCGACGCGCCAAAAAGATGTGATCCCGGAACGACTTCTGTTCCGCCGTGTTCAATCTCGGTAACATCGGTGAGGTAGTAATTTGCGGTGAAGAGTAGGACTGGCAACCGGACGTTTTTCGGCGGTTCACCCTCCGTTACGATGTAGTGCGGTGCATCGTCTTGGTGCCAAGACGTAATCCCGCCGCCGGGGAACGTCTGGAACGAATTGTTGTGAATAACGTGGCAGTTTTCCGCGACAAGTGCCTCAGCGAAAGAGGCAATCGGTTCGAGTTCAAACAATCGGCGATTGGCTTCGCTGTGTTCAAACATCCGATGGCTCAAGTGCATGCGCCCTGCCGGGCTTCCACTGTTTAGACCGTTTGGGTTGTTCTCGAGTGCCCACTCTAAATCTTGTCGAAGCTGCGCGCATAGATCCGGGGGCAAAACATTTTGCAGAAACAGGCAGCCTCGCTGGTTGAATGTCTCAACCCACTCCTGTATTTGTTCATCGCTGACAACCTGATCTGCCAAGTAAGTTGTTTGCGCCATTGCTTCTACGCTCCTTTAGTTAAAGTCGGTAGATTCATCTGGAAAACAAGAAAATTTCCATTAAAATGGTGTCGCGGTTTCCCTCCAAATAGTTTCCAAGTCTGGGGTACAGGCGTAATTCTTGAAAAAACGAGAAACATCATCTGACTTTCTTTGTTCGGCAAGCCTGTTTTCAATGAGCGCGACATTATGTGCGTCAAGTTCAATTCCTATTGCGTGTCGCTCTAATTGTTCCGCGACGATGAGCGTTGTCCCGGAGCCTGCGAACGGATCGAGGACAACATCACCAGGATTTGTAGACGAAAGGACAATCCGCAGCAGCAATTGAATAGGGGTTTGTTGCTTGTGCAAGCGATTCCCCGCTGCATCCCGCAATGCTTCATCGCCTGCGAAGTAGCCCGAGGTTAACTCACGGATATCATCCCACACGTCAGTAACAAACATACCGTTTTCGCGGGCATGTTTATAGCCTACTGGCAGTGGGGGATCAATGCGTAGCCTGTGGAAAACACGCGGTGTTTTCCCTTTCGTTGCAAACGCAATGACTTGGTAGTGTTTGCCGAAGCGTTTCAACCCTGGTACTGCTGAGGTTTTCTTTTTCCAAACAATCAAGTTTTGAAAAGTCCATCCGGTATCGCGCAAACACTGCAACACAAATTCTGCGTTTTTTTCTTGTTGCATGAAGTAAATTGCACCACCATCGGAAGTCAAGGCATACACCTTTGCACAGACCTCGCGCATCCACGTCCAATACTCCGCTGGCGGCAGATTGTCGTCCCATGCCTTGTATGCCTTATCTTGATTGAAAGGCGGATCGAGAAAAGCCAAGTTTATTTGCGGAGCGATGCGTTCGCGCGCTAAAGCGGTCGTGCAACTTTCGTGGAAGACGATGCAATTTTTTCTCAATGAATTGTCCATAGTATTTACGCGTTTGTGAACTATCCGCCCATTGCCGCGGCAACGATGATGCCGAGTGAGACGAGGACCCCCGCAACAGCGATTCCCGCAGCGGTGTTATTCTCTTCGGCGATCTGACGGTTTAGGTCGTATGGTGTCGCCACATCAAAAACTTTGTAGCCTACCATGAGAATTATCAAACCGACGATACTAAAAACAACGCCTTCAATGATAAAACCGCCCAAGACTTTGAAGTCTACCATCGGAGCATTTACTGCGGCCGCGTCATCTTGGGCACTTGCGTTATGTGTGAACATAACAAAGGCAACAATCGCTACCGCAACCAGAACGAACGTGGTGAAAACAATTTTCTTAGCCATTTTGTAGTCTCCTTGGAGCAATGATGGACCTTGTCAGAAAACACGGGTCTTGACGACCGGAGCCCCGAACAGGGTCGATAGTTAAGAAATTTCAAACTGCACATCCGCGGTGGGGTGCAGGTACTTTATCAATATGGTATCCTTATCTTGAATATAAAGCCATCCAGATTCAACATCTTCAAGCGTTTGCACAAGCGGAATCTCGGTCTCGGCATATTTGCCGAGTCCATCAGCAGATTCAGAATCACTCGGAGGTTTTTTTTCAATAGAGGTTGGCGCGTCATCCGGAGATGATGCGAATTGGTACCTTGCACGAAGGGCTTGTGGCGTACGTCCGTAACCAACAATGAGGGCATAACTTATTTCGTTTTCAGCGTAGCTAAGCTGCCAGTTCAGTTGCCCCTTGTTGGTTAAGGAGAGGGCATCCACCTTCGCGCCCGAACTCAGATGTATATCACCAGCAATAGCGGTTTTAATACCTGGATCGAGACCGCGAAGTTTATAAACGTTAACCATAATATCCTCAGGATTCAGATGTGGTCCCTTGCCTTCGGTACAGAAACCGTAGAATCCATCGGGATAAGTGCCTTTGCGTTCACCGTCTTCCCATTGCTGATACATTGCACTGACGGCAATGCCTTCAGCAATCTGATGCCATCGCTCATCCTCGGTATGTTGATTCAAACGTTGTAGATAATAGGCGAGCACCAATCCATTCCATTGGACGGGTACACCAAACCAAGGGTGTGTATAGAAAGTCGTTCCGAAAACGGGAATTGAGGCGAAATGCATGCCGGGTCGGTCAGGGAGATGCCAATGGTAAAGAAACGGTAGTGCGGTTTCTGCCCAATAGATTGCCTGCTTGAAGTATCCTTTCTCTTGCGTGAGTTCAAGTGCCTCAACATAAGCCCCGATTGCGTGTGCGGCTGCGAGGACATCGGGTTGGTACATCGGGCATTCCCACATTTGTGCGCCGCGCGGGACGGAGAATTGTTTCATGAATCCAAGTGCCTTCAAACCCGCCTTACGCGAGGTTTTGTTTCCGGTAATCCGGGCGTGTTTGAGGAGTAGGAGTGCCGATTCTGCACAAGTACCAAGTACCGCTTCCCCAGCTTTTCCGAGAGTGGCAGTTTTTTCGTTTGTCGGATGCCACCGCCAACTCCCATCCGATTCTTGTGTAGCGATGCGTTGCTGTGTCTCTGATTCCATGTAAGCTAATGCCGCATCAAGGTTGCCGATATAGAACGGGAATTCCCATCTCAAGATATGACAGGAACCGCGTGCCGCCAAGCCTCCAGGCCCAGCATCGGCTACGGTATTATTCATAATCTCCAGCACCCGTTCTTTTACCTGCTCATCTTTCGTAGCAAGGTAATCGTACCAGAGCAGCGTGCCGAAACCGGGTTCGTTGTGCGCTGCCCAGTCAATACAATGGCGTGATTTTCGAGTATGCTCGTCCCATGTCGTGTGCATAAATCCGTGCCGTGAAAGCCGTACTTCTTCTTCATCGCTGCGGGGCGGTTGCAGTGGTTCAGGTGCGCCATAAGCGTCTGTCCAATGTGTCAGAGCATCTAAAATAGAAGCATTCCCATCAACAATAATTTCGGTTTTGATAGACACCGGACGCGACGCTATCAACGGGTACGGAATTGAAGCCTCCGTCTGATTCTCCTGAACCCATGTCGGTATCGTCGGTAGGAACACTCCGAGTGCATGGTTTTTCTGATGCTGATGCCAATTCGGTGAGGCGAATATCGCTGAGAGCGTTTGGTTTTCGCCATCCCAAGTTTCCAGCGGATTCCAGATAATACCGACCAAGGTCTTTTGCATCTCTACTGCCATGACGGGTACAGTAATCTTATAGGGGTGGGGCACGAGGCGGTTGTCAAGTGGGGGTGCTGCATCCCGTGTGCTTGAGGAGCGTTCATCACTCTCCAAGAATTCAAGTCCAGGGAAGAGTGCCGCTGTCTTCTTCTCGCGATTCCGTCCTTGCCCTGCATACAGCATCGGACCGTGGAAAGCGAGGAGTTCTCTATTGCCATCAGTTTGTAGCTGATATTCTGTTTGAATCCGTCTTGCCTCTTCAGAAAGCGTCCATCGCATCTCATAGTTCCAGTTGACACCATCAGTATCGGTATCTGCGCCGCTGAACCGGATAATGGATTCGCCGCGATTGTTCCCTGCGAGTTGATACGCTGTCGGTACCAATTGGACTGTTTGCCGGTTTTGTGAGGCATCAAGGTAGGTAACCTCGGAGAGTGCCGGACAGGTTGCCACCTGTTGATAGTTCCCACCTTTCGCGACAAATAGCACAAAGTATTCAAAGCCGCCGTCCGTAGCCTTTTCGTCAAGAGCAGTGGAGCCTTTAGCATCTCTGCTATCGTTTTTTTCTGTAGCTTCAGGCCCTCGAACAAAAACGACGCGAAGATTTTTATTTCCTATCACAACGCTACCGTCTTCTGCCATGTAGGTGTAGAGTTCTTTCACTACTTTGGATTCAAGTTTCGGAGATGCAGTACGAATTGGAATTCTACCTTGAACTGTATCCCGCGCTTCACCCGCTGCGGTTTGGCATTTGAGTGAAACTGAGGCAGTTGTCACAGTGGGTCGTGAAAAACGGCGGACCACCCAGAAAAAAGAGGTTTCTTCGCCGGGCTCAAGTTCTCTAACTGTTTGTCTGGGTCGTCCACGCCTTAGTTTTACACCGTTAATAGAAACTCGGACATCGTCTGCCTTACCGAGCGGCGCGATGCCAGTATTCCGAAGCGTACATTGTATTTCAAAGTCTTCACCTGCAGCAACGACAGCGTTTGTCGCACCGACACTTACAATCTCTACTTTAGGGAGTGCTGTATAAAGCGATACTTTGATGGGTGGTTCTTCTGATGCTATAGATTCGAGGCAAAAGTCAGTTAGTGCGGAAACCGCCGTTGATGTCGGTTGGTTGAACTCAAGAAGCTGCGTTTTTTCATCGTTGAAGTGTAGGAGCGCAATGCCGCGTCGAAGTTCGGGTTCCGAATCTCTTTTTCCCTTTCGGAGAGTAGTCTGTTTGAGTTTACGTAACTGCGGCTTGCCCCATAACGCCCAAGCGTAGTTGCTATTGCCCTCTACGTTGCATTCCGTCAAAAATGATATGACGATCTCTTTGCCTGCATAGCGTGTCAGATCAATTCCTTCTTCTGCCCAACGACACTCCTCAGACACAGACGCAAAACATCTGTCTGGTGTGGCTTCCAAGCCTACATTATTATGCAGGTCGAAAACTTCAATAGCGAATTTTACGCCACCGGGTTGTCGCGCCTCGTCTTCAAACACAACGCCATCTCGCAAACCGA
This sequence comes from Candidatus Poribacteria bacterium, assembly GCA_026706025.1. NCBI lineage: Bacteria > Candidatus Poribacteria > Candidatus Poribacteria bacterium. Next base: position 68,050 of record JAPOZO010000007.1, on the reverse strand, counting down.
TAGAAAAGTGTAAGAAAAGTTTTTCTTCGTCATCAATATCAGGCAGTGAAAGCGTATAGTCAATTTTTGCGGTTTCTGTTGGTGTTGGATGTTCAAAGATGGCAGGTTTTGTAACACCGCCTGCGCAATCTGTTCCGCTTGCAGATGCCTGCTCTGTCCCAGAAACAGTGCTTTGTCCGAACATCTCCACAAAGTCGTAAATCTCCTCAACAATCCCGAGTTCCACTTGTGGACGTTCAGGTGCCGTTTCGGCATCATCGCTTTGGTCTGTTTTGTCTGTTGCTTGCGTTTCAGGTTCTGGGTCTTCGCTATCAGCAGCTTGCGGACTGTCCTCAGTTTCCTGTTCAGGCGACGCAATCTCTGACTCGGATTCTGTGTCGTCTTCGGAAACCGAATCAGCAGTTTCTAATGATTGGGACGGCTCATCACTATCGGCGGGTGCGGCGTCGGAAATCTCGTCACTTGATTCATCAGAAACGTTGTCAGTGGCTGGTTCATCAGTCTCGGCATTGCTGTCTGCAGGCGTTTCGGTGCTCTCGTCTATCGTGACAGGAGGCGCATCGTCCGCTGGAGGTGGTTCCTCCGGCAGGGATGGTGCATCGTTTTCTTCGGTTTCCGCGTCTGCGGAAGCGGGGGTATCTGTGGGTTCAGTATCATCTACGGAATTATCTTCTAATTCCGTTTGGGATTCATCATCGCGCTGTGCATCGTTGGGTTGATCCGTTTCGTCCTCTGTTTGTCCGATACAAGCGTTTAAAAACTGTTGAAAACCGGTAAGCATTTATTTTTTTTCGCTCCATTTCTGTTTCATCTCTTTCATCTCATCGTTGAGCACGAGTTCCGCTGATGGCGTTTGGGCAGATGTTTCAATCTGCCATGCGCCAGATTCATCCTTCAGCACCGGCTTACGTTGTGCGACAGGTAAAATGCCGAAGGGGGCATGCGGTTCAATTTGGTACCAATAAGCGACAGAGGATGTCTCATTGCTGAGGTGATTGCCGTGTCCGTGCTCAATCGTAACTCGAATTTCCTTCTCAAAGCGGATAGGGTTTTCGATGTGATAGACATAAGAGGTCTGGTAACCGTCGGTGTTATTTTCGTGGATAGAGGAGCCGTTATGTGCAAAGGCGTTTTGTTGCATCCCCCAGGCTTGGTTAAGGTAATCCTCTGAACCCGTGCCGTGCAAGTCGGGGGGCCATTTATAACCATCTACCCAGATCATATCATCGCCTTCGCCCCACCAGGTGCCTTGGAAATTGGTAACCGATAGGTTACAACCGACATAATGACCTCTGCCTTCGGCAGATAAGATGAGGTAATTGTTGTCCCAAGCAAGCCGTTCTGCATTGATGATATTGGCTTCGGGAGTATTCACGGTAATTTCATGTCCCCATCCGTCACACGGGTTTTCGCGATGGAATTGTGCGTGAAAATAGGCGACATCATCGGCGTGTGGTTCGGGGTACAGTTCATAATCGACATAGAAGTATTGACGATGGGTTGTATCGCCTTCGTTGACGAGCTCAATCCTCGCGCTGCGGTTAAAAGGCATCTGTAAATAACTGTTGAGTGCGCAGCCTGTATTGAACGTGTTGTTTTGGTGTGTGGAGGCGGAGAAGGGAATAGAATCGTAAGAATTAACGATTTCGTTGCCGAGTCCGAAGAAGTCGCCCAGCGGGCAGAGGACACTTGGGTGTTCTTCATCGTCCCAGAACATCCGAATTAGTACGTTCCGGTAACCGTTTGGCTGGGTCATCCAGATATGATTGATACAACCGGTGCCTTGAATGTCTGCAATAACGCGCGTTTCACCGGGTTCGACATTCCATGCATCGTTATTCCTGCCTGTTGTATCCCAAGAGGCGGCACGTAATGAGCGTGCTTTCCTGACACGCGTCAATGACGACAATAATCCATCAATATAAGCCATTCAAACTTTTCCTTTTAAAATTGCTCAGTCCAAGAGTCAAAATACACATAATTTTTGCATTATTATACTACGCTTTGGACAATTTTGAGCGGGACGGGAACCGCCCCTTACAAGAAACAGGACTCCATCAGAGGACTGTCTTTACTATGGGTTCGACCGATGTGCGAAACACGCAAGAAAATGAACGACCTCACGAAAACTTAACTTGCACGCAATCCTAATTGCCTATGGTGTAAAACTAAAAATCGTAGATGGAATTGGTTCGGTATTAATGATATGTTTAGAATAACTAATACCTATATCAAAACAAGATAAGAAATTTGCTCCTAATAATCCGTGTGCCTAAGTCTCGACAGGCAAATAGCTAGCTGCCACTTCCATTTGTTCAAAAGTATGACCAATTACCGATAATCTGCTTACTGCGATAATTTCAGCCTTGGTAATACCACTGGCTGTGATAAAATCGATTCTACGCAAATTTGGATCTGACAGGTCATATCCTAAATCTGATAAAATATCTGGATTAATAGTCGTAAGCGAGGCACCAGTATCTAATATTAAATCTACAGTAACATGCTTGCTATAGTCCAATGCATGTATTGTAGCTTGGACCATAATTAATCTGTCAGGGCTTAACTCAAAACGTGTCTGAGGCATTATAACAGGCACAATCTCCCTTCTGGGACCTTTCCAGTATAACGTATAACAGCACCGCCTTTAAGGGTGCGTAGTTCACTATAAACATCATCCCTTAAGTCACTACGGGCAGTAACTATGCCTGATATAAGTTCTGAAGTGTCCCTATTGATTTCAGGATCAACAATAAACAGCCACTGATTGGGGTACTTCTCTATCATTTCATCGAGTGTCAGACGTTTACCTGTCTCCATAGGCATTTCACTTCTCCTGTAATTACTACTAATCCAACTTGCTACCTATTATAACACATAAATGCAAAAAAGCAACCGAAATATGCTTTTGCTAAGATATTTAGTTGTTGTTAAAAGGACTTTACTATTGGACAGATTCCTCTGTACGTAAAATCTTTTACAACCTTTCCTCTATCGGTGCTTCAAAAGCTATCTGGAGAGGGATATTCACAGCGATTTCCGAGGATTTCTGCCCTGGTTTCTGACAATTCCAGCGTTCTAAAGCAAAACAACGAATCTGCCGTGCTCTATTTGAAATAGAGACTGTATCCCATTTTCCCGTTTTATCGTTCTGGAAATCGATCAATTCGTTTTGTGCCATGAGCGGTGCTCTGCGGAAATACTTTTGATCTTTATATTCAAAGTTCTGATTCGATTTGCTGGCATTCGCTGAGACTGGATCAATCGTCAAATTTCCGATACTATGGAGATAGTTCTCCTTAAATTCTAGAGATTCAAAATCGGTGGTTGATAGGATTGAATCATCTTCAACAACCTTGCTCTCCTTAGGGTTTTGCGGAATGATGTGTTCCATTGAGAATTTTGACCGCGAGTTGTCATTGGTAAATTCGTCGTAGGACATCTCGGAGTAACCATCCATATCTCTGAGATAATTCTCATACTTCCAAAAGAGATATCGCTGATCGTTTGAATTCACATCAGAATAAAAGGAAGGTGATTGAAGAGCATGTTTGAAAACAAAATCGCCGCAGTAATCTCTAATAAAGTTTTGAAGAGCGCGGATAAGTTGATCGAAATTCCACTTGAAGAAATTGAAATCCTTCGCCAGTCCATACAGTTGACTAACGCCTTTATCTGATCGGGCACCAATAATACCGAACCGGAAACATATAATTTCTACTAAATTGCGCAACCTTTTCAAAATCCTGTTTCCCATTTGACTTGTCGCGTTTGTAAGCTGTGATTAGAAGAGGATAAAACGCCGCTGGGCGATTGAGAGCAAATATGTCAAGGAGATAAGAATCACGACTCAGAAGCAACTTGCTCATAATTTTGAAACTCTCCCTTAATTCCCGACTGTACTTGTTGATGAATTCTGCTGCATCTGTTGCTCTATTTGCCTTAATTAGACTGTTTATCTGCTGGTTAATCATCCAAACAGAATCTTGGTATTCCTTACTTTTCCAGTTTTCAAAAGCAATAGAGTGATACTGCAAGATGGAATCTTCATCAGTTTTACCGAATTCACCTCTAATTTTTCCGGAATCCTCAATTTCCTCATAAACTCGATAAATTGTACTGAATCTATTTTGGAGTCTTTTCAATCCATCTTCCGCAATTTCAGGACTGTTTGAGGCAAGGTAAGTTTTGTGCATCAAAAAACTTTTGACTTTCTCCAAACTGGTCAGCGATTTGCCCCGGTTATTGGTTGTCTCGAAAATTAGGGCCGCCTCGGAGTTATCATCCACCGAATAGGTTAAAACCTTCATGTCTCCAATTTTATCTATGAATTCCTTAGCCCTATCAGGATGTCTTCCTATCCATTCAGCGAGGAACTCCTTCGCTTTGAGCAATCGGTATTGGTATGGTGTTTCCGCCTCATTATCGCCAGACCCATTATCCTCCAAGATATAAGATTCAAAAAAATCGTTATCAAGGTCCAAAACGCGGAGTTTATATCTATCATCCTTAATATAAGTCCGTCTTAGCCGTTTAACATCGTTACCCTTACTTTTATGTTGTGTCAAAAGCAGTTTCATAAAGATAATAATCGTTGTAATCCGCTGTTGGCCATCAACAATGTCTATTATGTTAAATTCCCCCTCTGGTTCTTGTTTCTGAAGCAAAATTGTACCAAAGAAGTGATCTTTGTTGGAATTCTGATTTTCCAGATCCTCAATAAAAGCATCAAGTTGTTCTTCTTCCCAGGCATAAGCACGTTGATATTTGGGGATATTGAAAATTGTACTACTATCAAATAAAGCTTTAATTGTTTTCTGCCCGTCTTGCAATTGTTACCTCCTTATTACCTGTTCTAGTCGGCTAGGACAGCCTGCATCTTTTCCAAGCCGATGCGTGCGACTTCTGCAGGGTCTTCCTCCCAATAGTTTGGGTTGAACAGTTCCAACGAGATGACTCCTGCATAACCAGCGTCTTTCAGAATAGAGATCATCTTTCCGAGGTCGAGAACGCCGTCGCCGGGATACACCCTGTCTGCATCGGATTGTTCCGCACGTGCAGGTTCGGCAGGTGCGTCATTGAAGTGGAAAACTGCTATTTTTTCGCCGGGGATGCCTTCCATATCTTCTATCTCTCCACCACCACGATAGATATGGAACGGGTCAAGCACAATCGTGCTATCCAGGTGATCTGCCACTTCCATGACTTCCAAGGCATGCTTGACTTGGTTGACACCATCTACGAAACCGAGGAATTCCATAGCGGGTTTAACGCCGAATTCGCGTCCAAGCTCAAGGAGTTCGCGGTAGTTCTCACCGCCTAATTGGAGATCTGCAACTTCACGCGGTGGGCTTGAAATGATATAGGTCGAACCGACAGCAGCGGCTTGTGCCATCCTCCGTTTCGCTTCTTCAATCGCTTCCTGATGTTCGGTTCCTGTGGTATTGAGCCAACCGTGTAAAGCGATAACGGTAGGCACTGAAAGCCCATAGTCGTCAAGCACTTTTTTGACATCAGAAAGTGAACCGCCTTGTTCTTCGTGAGCTGTTAAATCGTCGTTCCACAGCTCAATCGCTGAATAGCCGGTTTCGGCAGCGATTCTAATTTTATCCATTAACCCGGCAGGGCGGATTGTACTTGTATTTAAGCCTAACTGAAATTGTGACATTTATCTTCCTTTACTACTTTTTTAAGGCTGGCTACCTATCTATAGACATAGCACTCCTAATGAAGATTAAGAATTTAATCGGATAATTTCCAGTTTTCTTGCCGGACCCGGTGCGGTTAGGAAACCGCACCTACCGGGCCCGGGGGACCGCTAAATTGACGTTCTATTATTTTTCCTTATTTCTCCAATAAACCTGTAATGAAACGGACATCTACACGGGCAAGATCAATGACAGTGTCTACGGGTTCTCCGCTGTATTCGCTATGGAAACTCACCGGACCTGAATAGCCGATGGTCTGTAATGTATTCACTGTCGTCTCCCAGTCAACGAAGCCTTTACCCATTCGGACAACGCTGCCGCCACGTGCACCAGGGGCCCGCGCCAAGTCCTTAAACGCTATAACCGCGAGGTGCGATTTGACGATATCGAGTGCCATGTTGATCGGTTCCCCGACGATGGAGAGATGCCCCGTATCGGCAAAAACGCCGACGTGTTGCGGGTTGAAACCCTTGACAAGGTTCATCACTGCACACGAATTCAGCCCCATGGAAGTACCAGAATGGTTATGGATGCACGTCCGGGGTCCGTATTGTTCGGCGAGCTTTGCGAATCCTTCCAACTGTGATCGGATAAGATCGACTTGCGCCCAATAGCCGCCATCTTCGGCGTGCCAATGCCAGTATCCTAATTTGATATTTTCGACACCTGCTTCGCCTGCAGCGGCGTAGACACGACGTGTCTCTTCCTGTGCCGGGTCAAGAAAATCGCCAGGTGTTGTAATAAGGGGGATTGATAGCCCTGCATCGGCAAGTTGCTTAGCGGCGGCGGGTAACGCTTCTGTGGCATTTTCTGGGTTTACCGGATAGCCGGGGCGGACACATAGATCCGCGCCACTTACGCCTACTGATTGTAAGGCGGTGATAATCTCTGGAATTTCTAATCCTTCCAGATGTTTTGTGAACATGATAAATTTCATAGTTTTATTAGTTTCCAGTTGTCAGTAAGAATAGTTTTCAGTTATCGGTTTTCAGTTATCAGTTAAAAGAGGTTTTTGACAATCCGAACGCCTTTTTTTCTCACTGCGAAGCAAACTGAAAGATTTTTTCGTAGAAAAAAATCGTACTGACGACTGATAACTATGTTTTACCAATCGACGACGGAGCCGTCGTCGGGGTGATAGGACGTTGGGTTCTGCCAATCGTGGTCGATCTTATCTTCGAGAGCGTCCTCATCAAGTTCTATACCGAGTCCGGGACCGGTCGGCAGTTCAACGAATCCGTCTTTGAAGACGAAGGGGTTCTTGAGATACCCTTCACCGAGCGTCGTATGTTCCTGCATCACGAAATTCGGGATGGAGGCATCTAATTGGATACACGCCGCTAAGGAAATGGGACCGAGCGGATTGTGCGGTGCGATACCGCCGTAGTAAGCCTCCGCCATGCCTGCGATAATACGCACTTCATTGATGCCACCCGCGTGACAGAGATCGGGTTGGAGGATGGACGCTGCCTGTTTCTCCAGAATTTCTCGGAACCCCCATTTTGTGAAAATCCGTTCACCAGTCGCAATTGGGAGATGGGTGCCCCGCGCAATTTCGGCGAGTGTGTCCACATTTTGGCACTGAATCGGTTCCTCAACGAACATCGGTTGATATGGCTCTAATGCCTTGATTAAGACTTTTGCGGTTTGCGGGCTGACAGCCCCGTGAAAGTCAATAGCGAGGTCAACTTCTGTGCCAGCGGCTTCGCGGAGTGCTGCGAAGTGATCGACGGCTCTGTCGACGAACGCTTTGTTTTCAATGATACGCGCGGGTCTGCCGCCTGCAACACCTGTTTTAAAGGCGGTAAAACCTTTATCAATCCACTCTTTGATACCGTCTGGATCACCACCGCCTTTGTAGAGTCGGATGCGGTCGCGCGTCGGTCCGCCGAAGAGTTGATAGACAGGAACGCCGAGCGATTTTCCTGCGAGATCCCAGAGTGCCTGTTCTACGCCGCTGAGTGCGCTTGTGAGAATGGGGCCGCCACGGTAGAATGCATGGCGATACATCGCTTGCCAGTGGTGAACAACACGTCTCGGATCTTCGCCGATGAGGTATGGTGCGAGTTCGTCAACGGCTTGGGCACACGTTTTCGCACGACCTTCCAAAATGGGTTCACCGAGTCCTACTAACCCTTCATCTGTATGGATTTTAAGGAAAAGCCAGCGCGGTTGTACCAGAAATGTTTCCAATTTTGTTATCTTCATCGAGTCCCTCAAAAGAATATGGCTTGCAAGCAGCAGCCTGCAGCCCGAAACGGATTTTCGTGAACTTTGAATGTTATGTTACCATTCTGCCTGAATTCTGTCAATAGAATTAATAGTTGTGTAAAGGATTCAGTTTCAACAGTCAAAGGAACAGTTGTCAGTAGGTACTGAGATTATGCACCTTTTTCGTCCACAAATTGTCTCTATAGTAATAAGTGGAACTTCATTCATACAGGACTTACGCAATTTTGTTCATTGCAGACTCTGTGAGAGGAGGCCCCTGTAAAAAACGCAGTCGGTTTCAGGGCACAACCTAACAGGTTTGCGGCGTACTTGAAGAAACACCCCAGCAATACGCAGAAATACCCTATCAAAAACACCCCAGATGCGACGTGCATCATGCTACAAAAGAGTGCTCTGCGTAAGTCCTATCATAGAAGAAATATAGCGCAATCATTAATGATTAATGTTGTCAATAGCTCACACAAATGTTACAATATTTGTGTGACGCACATACACTCCAACCTTTCTACTATATCTAAAAAGGAGACTCACAATGAAACGTCCTTACACCACGCATTTTTTAGTTTTCGTGGGGAGCGTCGTGCTTTTACTTGCGACGGCTCTGCCGAGCGTAGCGGCAAGTTTCTCAGGCAGAGTTGTTGACGAGGCGGGGCAACCTGTTGAAGGCCTCATCATAGCCCTCCCGTCATTCCCAGGTAACACACCGCCACATCAACACCAGCGATTTCAAGGCATGTTTCCACCCGCACAACCCAGCGAGACAGACGTGACAGGTATGTTTTCAATTAAGAATATTGTTACACCTTCAGTGAGTCGATTAAGACTGTTCCCTGAACGCAACTCAGATTATGAAATCCGCTCTGTTGAGATTGAAGGGATAGCCTTCTACCTCGATCAACACCAGCAGCATTTTGGTGGCTTCAATTTCGCCATAGCACCGGAGACAGATATTAAAAACGCGGAGATAACCGTGCGTCTTCGGATGCGTATTCGTGGACGCGTTCTTTCCGCGGACGGCACGCCGCTCCACAATGCAAGCGTTAATCTTATGGTCAAACATCGCGATATAGATGGCAGAGGCAGCGGTAGTGGTGGCGGCACGAGAACGCTTGATGCCGATGGTTACTTCGTGGACTACGTAGATGACGGTGCTGCCTATTATACTGTTATCGTGACATACCAAGGGCAAACCGTGGAATCTGAAGAGATTCTGCTTGAGGAAGGGCAACGAATGGATGGACTCGTTTTGAAACTTGGCGGTGAACCTGAACAGGCTAAACCCGAGCGAGTCGTTGTAGCACCTCCCCCTCGCGTCCATGATCCCGCACGTTTTGAGGCGGCGCGAAAACGCGAACGCGAAGGGATGTGGGCAATCAACCCTGACAATCGACACGCCTACAAAATGATCCGTTGTGAAACCCGTGAAGAAGCACAGGAGCGAGCAGCCGCTCAAGGTGCACACCTCCTTACTATTAATGACAAAACCGAACAAGAATGGCTCCTCGAAGTCTTTGGAAAACGAGAAAACTTCTGGATTGGACTGACTGCTGGTTCAAAAGCAGGGAAACAACAGTGGGACAATGGCGAACCGATCACCTATACAAACTGGATCTCGCCACAGGAGACTACCGAAATCACCAAATCCGTTCAAGGCAACGATGCGAACCCGAATTACGTTGTCCTCGTCGGAATGACAGGAAAATGGCAGGTGGCACGTCCGGGCAGCCCGCTTCTACGTATGACGGAGCGAGCAATTCTGGAAAAAGAGAATTTCATCATCGGCGCGCCTGTGCCAGAAGGTGAGGTCGAAAAGCGTTGAGCACATCAACACACAAGGAGATAGAGAAATGGATCGTCCCTACACTACACAAAAACTCGCAGTATTAGCATTGACACTTTTGTTCACCGTAATATGCGTTGCAGCGGCACAAGATCCTGAGCATCCAGCGTTACAACCACCGAGTGGCATGTCGGGCAAAGTCATTGATGCAGAAGGAAACCCTGTTGCGGGGTTCACATTTGCGATTCAACCTATGCGGTTCCGCGATGGGCATTTACAACCAGAAGGCGGTTTTCGCCAATTTCAGGTGCCTCTTGAAGGTATGGAAGGTCCGGGAATGCCACGGACCACGAGTCAGGTGAAAACCGATGCAGACGGGACCTTCACTGCTACCAACATCCAACCCGGGCTTGTCCAATTAAACGCTGTTTCGAGTGCTACATTGGATGCAATTGAAAAGTTTGACCCTGAGAAAATTCGACAAGGCGCGCAGATTCCGCAAGAATTGATGCGGTTTGACAGACTTGAGCCAGATATGGAGATTCTCTCTATTCAAATCGGGAAAGTCACCTTTTTTAGTAAAAGTGAGAGGCACGTTCCTGATTTCATGAGAGGCCTCACGTTTGCGCTGAAACCTGGTGTGACGCTTGAAAATCTCAAGATTACTGTTAAGTCGCGACTGCGGATCCGCGCTCGAATCATTTATGCAGATGGCACACCTCTCGCCAATGCTCAAGCAGATCTCAGTATGCGGCAGCGCGATGAGCACAATCCGAATAGTGGAGGCACCCACGGTACTGACTGTTTTACCGATGCTGATGGTTATTTTACACAATATAGAGATGAACCCGGGTTTTACACGCTCTCTGTGGAATACAGTGGTCTCTCTGGAGGCGCAGGTCCTTTCCTGCTCAAAGATGGTGTGGCACCAGAGAATCTGGTTATAACACTTGACGGTAACCCTCCTGATGTTGAAGGAGCAACCGCTCAGAAAGTGGGTGTCGGTGGTCCGATTGAAGAGGGTAAAGTCCGTGTTGATGCCGGAAACATTGTTGTTGAAGAGGTCGAAGTCCCGCCTAAAGTCGTCGCCCGCGCAGTTGTCCCACCGCAAGCACCAAAACCACCGAAAAGTGTGTGGGTCATTAACCCCGCAAACGGACATGCCTACAAAAAAATTCAGTGTCAGGACTGGCATGACGCGCAACAGAAGGCTGTTGAAGAAGGTGCGCATCTCGTCTCCATCAACGACGAAGACGAACAGCACTGGCTGCAGGTAATCTTTCGGAGCCACTCCACATGGATTGGGCTTACCGATGTAGAAAAAGAGGGGACCTGGCAGTGGGATAGCGGTGAACCTGTTACCTACACCAACTGGGCAGCCCAACCCGTTTTCCCTGACGGACAGCCAGAGACCGAAAAAGACTATGTTGTGATGACTTTTAGAGATGGTGAGTGGCAGTCCATCAGTCCGGAAAGCCATTTCTGGCGAATGGCACGAGAAGCAATTATTGAAAAGGATGGTTTAGTGTCTACCGCGCCTGTTGTGGAAACTTCTGATGAAGAGTAGGGACGTTTTACATCTTCCTAACGTTTCTGACATACCGCACAAAAGGAGGCATCCCAATGCACCGTTCTTACTTCGCGCTGATTTTAGTTTCTGTTGGTAGTGTTGCGCTTTTTCTTGTGACATCTTTGCCGAGCGTAGCGACAAGTTTTTCAGGTAGAGTGATTGATGAAGCGGGAGTACCTGTCTCAGGTGTCACCGTGGCACTTCTACCGCAACTCTCCGAGACGGATGAAACAGGTACTTTTTCGATGACCGACGTTGCTCCATCTTCCGTTAGGAACCTGATGTTATTGCCTGTACTTCAGGTAGATTATGAAATCCGCGCCGTTGAAATTGAGGGCGTAACCTTCTACTGTGAACAGTATCACCATTGGTCCGACAATAGATTCCCTATTGCGATTGAGCCGGGGGCAGATGTTAAAGATGTAGAGATAACAGTGCGGCTTCGGATGCGTATCCGTGGGCGCGTTCTTTCGGCGGATGGAACCCCACTTCGCAATGCTGAGGTTCAGTTTGAGATAAACCAACGTAGCGCAAACGGTAGACACACAAGAAGCAGCAGTGGTCCAAGAAACCTTGATGCCGAGGGTTACTTTGTTGAATACGTGGCGGAACCGGCTTTCTACACCGTCACCGTAGCGTATCAAGGACAGTTTGCAGAATCGAAGAAAATTTTACTTGAAGAAGGGCAGCGGCTGGATGGACTCGTTTTGACCCTTAGCGATGATCCCCATGCGCAGCCCTCTTCAAAAGCCATGGTGAAACCGGTGTTTAGACCGGCTGTATTAGCCGCACCCAAACCGCCAGTCAAACCGAAAGAAGTGATACCGCCTCGTGCCTACGATCCACAAAGTGCTGAAGCTGCGCGGAAACGGGAGCGTGAAGGGATGTGGGCAATCAACCCTGACAACCGACACGCTTACAAAGTGATTCATTGCAAGACCCGCGAGGCGGCAAAAGCGAAAGCAACAGCGCAAGGCGCGTACCTTGTCGCGATCAATGACGCAGCAGAACAACATTGGCTCCTTGAAGTCTTCGGGCAAAAAAGCCTCTTGAACGATGAAACAGAGCAAGCATGGAACTTAAAAGCCTTTAGCCGAGAAAGTCATTGGATTGGACTGACTGACAAGACAAAAGAAGACAACTTATACTGGGATAACGGAGAACCACTCACTTATACCAACTGGAGTTCTCCACAGAAGATTGTTGAAGACACTGCCCACAGTCAAAACGGCGATGCGCATCAGTACTACACTGTCCTCATTGGAAGAACAGGAAAATGGCAGATGGTGCGTCAAGGGAGTCCCGTTGTGGATCTAATCGAGAAAGCGATTCTGGAAAAAGAAAATTTCATTGCTGGCGCATCGGAATAAAAAAATAAAACTGGTTACCCGATGATTTCTTTTTTCGAATCTTCTGATGCCACCGGAAAGAGACTACGCCGTCCCGACCTTCACAGATGGGAAATGGTATGCCGTCAGTCCTAAAAGTGTGCTTTTGCGTATGACTGCGATGACGATCCTTGAAAAGACAGATGTGTTTAACAATTCTCACACTGGAGCGGAATGATAGTTTACCAACATTGAAAAAAGGATCTTTAATATGAATTTTCAAAGTTTCAGAAAAAATCCCGGATTTCTCGTCTGGATTGCGATGTTTTGGGTTTTGGTATCCTCATCCGCTTTTGCACAAGAATGGCCGTCGGTTTCTGGGTTTGTTGTTAATGAGTTTAGGGACCCGATTGCCGGTATATCAGTAGAGCTCCAGTTATATGATGTCTTCGCTGGTGGTATAGTAGAAAGAGGGGGTGCCGGAGGTTGGCAAAAGCAGACGGATGCAGAGGGGCGTTTTTCCATCATGAACATTATCCCAGCGAAAGCCGTTAGATTTGCCGTAAAGGGTGAAAAGAAAGGTGACAAGACAGAAGAACAAATCCTTTCTATTGAAACGGGCAAACTAACGCTTTATCCGAGAGACGCTATGTATTTTGATGTCATCAGGTTTTCCTTGGACGGAGGAACGAAAATCGAAAACTCGATTATCACGGTAAAGACGGATATCCGGCCGCAGGCTCGTGTACGCGTCGTTTTTGCTGATGGGAGGCCGGTTACCAACGCTCAAATTCATACCCGTATGCTGCGTTGGAGTCTGGGCAGAAGTGGTTATGGAAGTGCAGACAGCACAGAACAAACCGATGCGGAGGGATATTTTGTGAAAGACCTTATGATGGATAACCAACCGCAATTCTATGTGCTCGGTATTGCGTATGAGGGACTTTTCGCGAAGACTCCTGCTTTCATCTTGCACAAGGGACAATCACAAACACACCTTCTCTTGACGCTCAACGACAATCCGATTCCGCCTGATGAACGTTCGCCAGAACAGATGACCACTGCATTAGCAGCGTTTCTTGATCCACCAACAATGTGGGTGGTTAATCCGACAAACGGGCACGCTTACAAAAGGATTTATTGCTACGATATAGCGGACGCAATGGACCAAGCCGCCGCAGAAAATGCTTATCTTGTTTCCATTAACGACCCAGCAGAAAATGAATGGGTAAGAGAAACTTTTGGGCGAGAGAATTTTTGGATCGGACTCAGTGATGCTGAAAAAGAGGGACAGTGGCAATGGCACAGTGGGGAACCGATTACCTATACCAATTGGTTGGACAACCCCGAATTAGCGGGTAAAAACACTGAGGTGAAAGACTACATTATCTCCGCAGCTGGTAGATGGCAGATCGTTGCTGAGGGAGATATAAACGTCATTGAAGCAATAATCGAGAGGGCAGATATGCCAGTGATAACACCCTCTGAGCGGAATTAGCAGCTTATGGCACCTACGTCTACCTACGTCTATACAGGCATTTTTATTTCCGAACGCATCCAAAGGAATACCATAACAAAATACCACGACTTTACAGGAGAACTTACCATGCATCGGTTGCGTTCTATACGTGTTGTATGCCTCATCGGAATTGCAGTATCACTCCCGCTAATTACCTTAATCCCTTGTATCGCAGAAGAGGACGCAGGAACCCTCTCCGGTGTTATCCTTGATATGGACGGAAAGCCGATTCCCGGATTTATGGTTGTTCTTTCAGCAGCTCCTTTTCTTTCAGCATCTCCTTTAGAAAAATTAAAGTTAGAGAAATTAAAAACTGATGAGAACGGAGCCTTCACATTCACCAATGTTCCCGCGGAACCGATTCAAATCCTGATTCCAGTGCAGCCGCCCAGGGGAAATAAAAAACCGACATCCCGTTTTGAACCAGACGATGAGATTGTCTCAATCAAAATGGAAGGGATAACGCTTTATCAGGACAGGCCGCCGCCTTTCGACAATATTAGGTTTAGTATTAAACCGGGCAGCCATATCAAAAATGTAGTCGTCACTGTCCGTCCGCGGGTCCGGATAATAGCGCGAGTTGTTTTTAAAGATGGCAAACCGTTAACTAATACCTCTATTGTCAGGGTCATCAAGACGGGCGGCATGTCAAGCGGAGGCGTCACCACGGATTCCGAAGGATATTTTGTGCAGTATATTGATAACTTTGATGTGTTCTCAACCTGCGAACTCTCAGTAAGGTATAAGGGACTGTCAGCGAAATCGGAACCGTTTGAGATTAAAGAAGGTATGCGCTATGACAACTTGATTTTGACGCTTGATGGCGTGGCACCACCTGCTGCCGCACCAACGCAATCAACACCTGCGCCGAAGAAGAAATATGCCTGGGTAGTCAATCCCACAAATGGACACGCCTATACGGAGGTTTGGTGCCGGAGTCTTGACGAGGCAAAAGACATAGCCACCGCGGCAGGCGCGTATCTGGTTACAATTAACGACAAAGCAGAACAGAAATGGCTATCAGGACTCTTTAGGAATCATCTCTATTGGATCGGACTCAGCGATGCCGAAAAAGAAGGGGAATGGGTCTGGCAGAACGGTGAACCGCTCACCTATGAGAATTGGGGAGCCAAGCACAGTTTTCCTCGCAGCACCCTCCCACCGGAAAAGAAAGATTCTGCTATCATGACGTTTATAAATGGACAATGGCATGCTGTCGGTCCTGGTGACCTACTCTGGCGTATGACAGAGATGGCGATCCTTGAAAAGACAGATGTGTCTGATAACTCCCCCACCGAGGAAGAATAATAGTTGATAAAGGGCTTTCCGCAACGTCGGAGAAGTTTGTACTCAAGGTCGGAGAACGCCGCGAAAATCTAATTTTGAAGTTGTCGGGGCCACCCCAGTAAATGATAATAGCGGCACTAAAGCGTATGATTAGGTGTGGTCGCTTTACAAAAGTAGGTTTCCGCAATACGCACAAGCCTCTAATTTGGCATCACCGTTAAACGTTTCCCGCTCTGAGGTTAGATACGTCTCGTGGTTAGTGACACAATTCGGGTTTTTACACACTTTCGCAGAAGCTACAATGTCTCGCTCGGGGGGTTGTGTCAAAATGAGTTGTTCCAGTCCCATGAGGCTGGCGATCAATGCCATCCGAACCGGCACTGCGTTCGCCGATTGCTCGAAATAGGCGGCACGCGGGTCGTCATCCAACTCATAGGCAAGTTCGTTGACGCGGGGGAGCGGGTGCATAATCATCGCGTCAGACTTAGCGTTTTTCATGACCGCGGCATTCAGCAGATAACTGCCTCGGACGGTTGCAGCATCCATATTCGCTGGGAGTCGTTCCTCTTGAAGTCGATTGACGTAGATGACATCAAGTTTATCAATTACCTCTATTACGCTTTCTACCTCAAGCGGTTTTTGTCCGTGACACTGTTCGAGTTGCGCGAGTACCCACGGCGGCATCTGTAGCGGTTTCGGCGCGATGTGAATCAGGTTCCCGCCGAAGCGAGCGACTGCAAGAGCAAAAGAGTGTGCTGCCCGCCCAAATTGAAGATCCCCACAGATACCGACGGTTAACCCTTGTATTTGCGATTTCCGGCGCATAATCGTATAGAGATCCGCGAGTGCCTGTGTTGGGTGTGTGTGACTGCCGTCACCACCGTTGATGACTGGAACATGTGCGTGCTGTGCAATAACACGTGCCGAACCCGCCCAGTTATGTCGCACGACGATGAGGTCGGCGTAATTTGTCACCATCCGTGCAGTATCGGCAAGCGTTTCGCCTTTAGCAGTGGAGGTGGCACGCGGATCAGAGAAACCGAGGGTTCTACCGTTAAGGCGTTCCATAGCACTCTCAAAAGAGAGCCGGGTGCGTGTGCTCGGTTCATAGAAGAGCGTTGCGAGCAATTTCCCGCGGCAGATGCCTGCCCATGTTTCCTGTTGCGACTGCATTCCCGCTGCGAGTCGAAATATCTGTTCAATCTCAAAATTCGACAAATCGTCGAGTGTTACCAGATGCCGCATTTTCCTCCCCTGGAACATTTTGTAAGTATACCCGTTAATTGCTTAGATTTCTACCTATTGAGAGATTGCATGAACGCTTCAAGACTGTCAGATTCCGGAACTGTAAGTAGCACTTGTTTGAGATCCTGCATATCGTCTATAGATTCAAGAGCTGGCTTTAAAGCATGAACAGCATCAGTCTTGAATTGTACCCCAAGCAATGTGATGATGCTTTCGATCATGCCTCTTCTCTCACCTTGTTCAATGCCTTGTTCAATGCCTTGTTCAATGCCTTGTTCAATGCCTTCTTTGAGACCTTCTTTGAGACCTTCTTCTTTAGCCTCTGCTTTTGCCTCTTGGATGTAATGTTGAAAAAAAGGAGATTCTTGCATGATGCCCTCCGGTAAAAGTTGTTTAATTAGCTGCGGTTCGTAAACCAAACCGCTAAAAACACCTAATGCTGCCAATAAGGTATCTCGTGTATGCTGGTCTGTGCGTGCTGTCGCTGTTACATTAACACATTTCTCCAACCAACGATTTGAATTTATCCCTTCTGGCGGTTTCATCAGCGGTGTGAAAGGCAATAACCCTGGTGCCTGCATTTCCAAAATCGATTGTCCGTCTATCTCGATCAACCTAAGTACCTTATAGCGTAAGACATATTCATAACCGTGTCCTTTGTAAGCATAATAGCCTTTATCGTCCCTGCCTGCCTTAGGGTGCAGATAAAGGACGTTGGAATAGACCGGTATCTCATGTAAATTCACGAGAAAACCGTTATATCCTACAATGCGGGACCACATCGGCTTTCTACTGTCATCCGTTTGCACTTCGGTGTGCAGTATCACTGTTTCATTGCCGAACTGTACCTTCAACGTGCTGTCATTTTGGTGCGTCTTGAATGTCGGTTCTTCGGTTTCAAGTCTCTCCAGAACTGTTATGTCTGAATGTCCGACCATAAATTCTGCGAATTCTTGTGAGTATTCCAGCATAATGTATTTCGCTGGATTGTCATAGTGCTGTGCCATACTGTTATTATACACGAAGTTTGCAGGAAATACAATCTTTTCAAAGCAATTACGAATCGACCTTCAGGCTTCCGATCAGTTCCTTAACCGACCTCATATTCGCTTGATTGAGATAGGCATGTATGCCTTTTACGACTTCCATTGACGCTTGTGGATTGACGAAGTTCGCAGTCCCGACCGCCACGGCAGACGCACCCGCGATGCAAAATTCCACAGCATCTGTCGCGGTCATAATGCCGCCCATCCCAACGATTGGAATGGAGACGCTTTTGTAAACCTCCCAGACCAATCGCAATGCTACAGGCTTTATTGCAGGACCAGAGAGACCACCTGTAACGTTTGCGAGTTCCGGTTTTCGCGTTTCGGCATCAATCGCCATACCGAGAAGCGTATTAACGGCAGAGAGCGCGTCCGCCCCCGCATCCTCAACGGCGCGTGCGATGACAGTAATATCTGTGACGTTCGGGGATAGTTTCACCAATAAGGGTAGGTGTGTCTTTGAGCGAACTTCTGTGACGAGTTGATGTGCCAACGTCGCGTCAACACCGAAACTCATACCGCCGCAATCCAAATTCGGGCAGGAGATATTGAGTTCTACACCAGCGACCCCGTCTGCGGTGTTTAACTTCTCGACTACTGTCAGGTATTCTTCGACTGTCTTGCCGCAGACGTTAACAATCACTGGCACATCAAAATCGCGTAAGTAGGGCAGCTTCTCCGAGATAAAACCGTCTACGCCGACATTCTGCAACCCAATCGCATTGAGCATGCCGGAAGGCGTTTCCATGATGCGCTGCATCGGATTGCCGGGCCACGGTACACTCGTAACGCCTTTAACAACCACCGCGCCGAGCCGGTTCAGGTCCACGAAATCGGCGTATTCGGAGCCGTAGCCGAATGTGCCAGATGCCGTCATGACGGGGTTCCGCATCCGGATTCCGCCGATATTCACACTGAGTGACAAGTCTGCTGTGTCCATTTTATGTAAATGAGGGTGGTTTTGATATTCTAACGAAGATAATTAAGAAAAAGCCACGCAAGCCCTGCAATGCAAACTAAAACAATGGGTATCCACCATGGTAATACCGGTTGGGACCATTTCGGAGGTAATTTGTCGTTAAAAAAAGTTGAAACTGCTACAATAGAGAATAGGGTGAAGTCGATGAGTGCATCAATGATATTTCCTGAAAGGGCACTGCGTACTGTGAAACCTATCCCACATATCCGGGCGATAATACCAACAATCTGGTGTCGTTTCATAGTGTATGTTCCTATAGATGATATGTTTTTGAAGCATGTTTTAAAATTAACACTCCGGTTCTGCACGAAAAGTTTAGCACCAATACATCTTGGATGTCAAACAATTTTTCGCGTTCCCTTGGAAATAGATTTACCAACTCAAATAGACCACGCGAAAATCGAAAATCAATCCCAGAATGCTTATTATGGATGCGACGATCACATCACCGATAACCAAGCCGATGAAAAACGGAATTGAACGCCTATATAATCGAACGCCCCCAGTCGAGAGCAGTATTCGCTTGACCGTCCAACTAATTAAGAGTGGAAACCAAAGCCCAGTAAAGGTCCACCAGCTTGAGACGACATACCCGACAGGATGTAGGGGCCACTGAATGAACCGCCATCGCAAGAGTAAGAGACTGACAGCAAAACCAAATCCACCGGCGGTGTAGAGCATACCGCTGATGCTCGTTTCGCTCGGATTATAGAGCCACCCTGCAAGCCTGTTGAAAGCGGCGCGGGCATACCACGAACGCGCCTGCTCTAAACCGACTTGGTAGGAGAGATGTAAATGTCCCCACGCAGCGGAGAGTGCCCCTACGAAAATAGCGATCGCCAATACCCAGAGCAATTGGGACGGATTGAAACGGGTTTGATGTGCGAGTTTCAACCCCTCCAACTGATGCGGCATCGGATGTGCACGGTAAGAGAGATGGTTTAGCCAAAAGAAGAGCGACATCACTGAAAGATTGCGACTGCCGATACGTCGCGTGCCGAGTGCATCTGTCAAGAGTAGGTCTGGCCCCGCATTGTAAAGGTCATGTGCGGGCGGACCGAGTTCAGCACGGATACGGGTAATCGTCACCGACATCGCGAAATAGAGGGCGAAAAATAAGGTCGCAAACCAGAGCGACATCCCTGCCTTGATGCAGAACGCCAGAATCAAGATAAATCCGATGATCACCGCAATCGCTGCTGTCCTATAACGCAACGCTTCACCGTCGTCATTCGTAGGGGGTTTTTGCTTGGGTGTTTCTTCAGGGTTTCCCTGCCCACGCGGACGAGGTAACCTCGCCCCTACGAAAACGGTTTGCAGCACGACCTTGACGTGTGCGCGTCCCATCCATAATGTCCAGAGAAATAGAGCCATCCATACACCCCGAATTTGCGCCATCTCTTTCGGAAATCCGATAGCTCCTCGCCACCCGAAGCTCTCACCAACAATCCTCTGAAAGTGCCAAAACAGATGAAAAAACCAGCAAGAGAATCCCAAATCGAGCGGTATTAGGAAACCGACACCGATAGCAAATGGGAAGAAACTGATACGGAAGCCGGGATTATTCATTGCACTCCACGGTTTATCAGGAAGCCGAAACCCACGATAGAGTGGAATTGTTGGAAAAACAGGGTCAATCTGGTGTAAACTATAGAGCAAGTTTAGGATAGCGGCGATGCTTAAACCGACAACCATCATCCGCCGATTAAAAAACAGATGCGGTGTGGTTCGGAGATTGCCCGTATTTAATGCTGCGCGCGTGATTTCATAAGGGAGTTGCGCAATTGGATAGGTAAGCCGCTCGTGCTCCTGCCACTGTTTGCGTAAAAGCACATTGAGGCAGAGCATTGTTACGCCGATGACGAGACAGAAACCGACCCAAAGCAGCGTCGGCAGCAGCCATGCGTGTATGTGTGCCTGAAGATAGAATGTGGATTCGCCTTCATAGAAACCGCGTAATACCTCTTGCTTCCCTACAACAAGCCATTCGGGGAGATGCTGATGAAAGAGTTGTGCCCATTCGTTTTCGGTTGTCGCGTACCAAAAGCCGTTGCCTATCAATGGTACCAAGACTTGTAACATATCGCGTCCAGCGAAAACGGAGGCTTGGCACAGCATCGCATAGATCGTTAACAATTCTGCCTGCGTAAACGCCAATGCTGGACGCAAACGCCGTAGTATCGCACCGATTCCAATAAGCAGAAGCAACGTAAACAACACATTGAACAGCAACGCCAAACTCGTGGGACGGTTGGAATCCCAGATATAACTGAGATGTAGTACCCAGTAACTATTAAATGGAATGAGGACGATGCCGATGAGCGTTGCGCGTAGGGTGATGGAGCTTTTTGAAGGGTGTCTCATATTAGCGAGAGTTGTAAGTTACACGCTTGGAAGGAGATAACAAGAAATGCTGACAATGGTGGTATTCGGTCTCGTCGTTATAATTATGATATGTGGGGGCATGTTACTCGCACGCTTGGGAACAGCTGCCAAATCCAAAGGTTCATGGATGTGGGGATGCTTCATTCTCATCGCACTTATCTGCCTTCCACTTTTTCTAATAGGTCTCGGCGTGTGGTTTCTCTACTTTAGCGGAATATCGTCGGGACAATTTAGCCCATTTGGTTAAAGAACAGACGCGTGGATGCTATTATAGTATTTTAGCAAATTAGAGATCTTCCTCAGTAGCAGTTGGTTGGGCATCCGTGGTAGGTTTACCTGCCAGATAGAGGAACCATAGTGTGAGACCGATTGCGATGAGTATCCACACCCCTCCCCAAACTTCAGTCGGAATACCTGTCTCCTCCGAGAGCATCCGTGCATCCGAACGCAGATGAGATCTGTCAAGGATATCACTCTTGATGTCAAGGATCGCGTAAAGGCAACTTGTCACGCCGATGACGCGTAGAATCCAATCGTTGACAACCTCTGGAAGAAAAAACCCGACCGCGAGCAACACGACCCCGAAGCCGATGCCGAACAGATAGGTAAATGTGCTTTCGCCGAAGCCGATAGAGATCGCCACCATACCCAAACCGATAAGAACGCTAATCGCCTTATCAAAATGCGTCCGCGCTGCCAAAAGCAGGATAAGTCCACCCCATAGTAAGCTGCCGAGGTAGCCTGCAGTCAATGTCCAGAACCGTGAACCGCCTTGCGTAAGCGCATGCCCACCCTGCTGTGGGTTAATCTGAATTTCGACGATCCTACCCCCAGTCACCATTGCGGCAAGCCCGTGGCTCACCTCATGCATGAACACAACGAAGATTTTCAGCGGGTACACAAACAGCGTATTCCACAGAAACACGATACCTATAAAAATCAGAAGCAGGGCAATATAGCGTTTAAAAAGTGATACCATAAGACTCTTAAATTCCTTGCATTTTAGGACAGCATCTGCTATAGTATATCACAAGATGTCTAAAATATACAATTCTAAAAGCAAAGGGCGCGCTTCCAAAGTGCCTATGTAATTAAAAATGAATACGTTCGGTCATCTTTTTCGGATTACGACTTGGGGCGAGTCGCATGGCGGTGCTGTTGGGGTTGTCATTGATGGATGTCCACCGCAAATTGAGGTAGATATCTCCACAATACAATTTGAACTCGACCGGCGAAAACCAGGACAAAGCCGTCTCACGACACAGCGTCAAGAAAGCGATACTGTTGAAATCCTTTCGGGTGTCTTTGAGGGAAAAACGCTCGGAACGCCTATCTCCATGCTGGTATGGAATAAAGACGCGCGTCCTTCAGCCTACGAACACCTCAAAGACCTTTATCGTCCCTCACATGCCGATTTCACGTATCAACAGAAGTACGGCATCCGAAACTGGCAAGGCGGCGGAAGAGCAAGTGCGCGAGAAACAATCGGTCGCGTCGCTGCGGGGGCAATCGCGAAGCAAATCTTGCGTGATAACGCTGAAACCGAAACGCTCGCTTATGTCAAACAGATTCATACACTCGCAGCTGAAGTAGATACGGACACAGTAACGCTTGAACAGATAGAAGAGAGTCCTGTGCGGTGTCCTGACCCGATTGCCAGCCCAAAAATGGCGGAACGCATTGATCAGGCACGACGCGACCGAGATTCTCTCGGTGGTATCATTGAGTCTGTTGTGCGTAACGTCCCTGTTGGACTCGGTGAACCGGTTTTCGACAAACTCAAGGCGGATTTGGCGAAAGCGATGATGTCCCTCCCCGCAACGATGGGTTTCCAAATCGGATCGGGCTTTGACAGCATCACGATGACGGGTTCCGAGCACAACGATGCTTTTTATCTGAAAAAAAACGACGCGGGAGAACAGATTCGGACCCGTACAAACAATTCCGGTGGCACACAAGGCGGTATTTCAAACGGCGAAAATATTGTCTTCCAAGTTGCGTTCAAACCGACGGCAACTATCGGCAAGCCACAACAGACGGTTGATATAGACGGAAACGAGGTAACGTTGGAGGCAAGCGGACGACACGATCCGTGTGTATTAGTGCGGGCACCTGCGATTGTGGAGGCGATGGCGGCACTTGTCCTCACAGATCACCTGCTCCGCCAACGTGCGAAATCTTAATGCAGGGGCAAACAATTATAACCACACACGATGTCGATGAACTGTTTATTTCTACGATTGTTCGGTTGATTCAACGGCGCGCTTTCCCGAACCTTCGGAATATCATCGCCAAAACACATTCAGCCGACATCGCTCGCTGGTTTCCACGGCTTCGCACGGAAGCGAAAAGCAGCCTTTCCAAGATCCTGGTTGAAGAAAAACGGATGGGAGAGGTGCTGCGGGACCTGAACAGTGCGGATATCAGCGAATTTGTTGAAGAAACAGAGCCATCTGTTGTCGCAACCATTTTGCACACAATGCCTGCTGATGATGTAACGCGGATTCTCTCTGACCTGCCTGAAGAGAAAAAGGCAGTGCTGCTTGAGCACATTGAGGGCGCGACTTCCGCGGATGTTGAACGCCTGCTCGAATATGAGGAAAAAACCGCAGGGTCCATCATGACACCGAACTTCTTCGCATTGCCCGAAGAGACAACAGCCGCTGCAGCCACAGAACGTATCCGTGAACTCGCTGACGTTGAGATGGTTTTTTACGTCTATGTTGTTGATGAAGAAAATAAACTGAAAGGGGTAATATCGTTACGCCAATTGGTGGCAACAAAGCCTGACACGCCTCTCAAAGATTTGATGACTTCGCATCTTTACACCGTTCACACGGATATGCTACAGGAGGCGGTGGCGCGTGCGGTGGCACGCTACAATTTGCTCGCTATTCCGGTCATCAACAGTATTGGGCAGCTGGTGGGTATTGTTACGATTGACGACGTTGTCGATGTCATTCGAGAAGAAAATACGGAAGATATGTTGAAGATGGCAGGCACCGGAGCAGTGGACATCACCTCCCGTTCTATCTTCCGTAACACACGAGCGCGGTTGCCGTGGCTGTTGGCAAGTTTCGCGGGCGGACTGCTCGCTGTCTATGTCATCGGGATCTTTGAATCCCAATTGAAAGAGATCGCCGCTTTGGCTGCGTTTATTCCAATCATCATGGGGATGGGGGGTAATATCGGCACGCAATCCTCTACAATCATCGTCCGCAGTATCGCCATCGGGGAAATTAGCATTAAGGACACTTGGCGGGTATTGTGGCGTGAATTCAGCACAGGTGCTTTACTTGGAACGGCTTATGGGCTACTGCTTGGCGGTTTCGCAAGCCTTGTCCCTCACTTCCGAGAACATGCTTGGAAACTACCGCTTGTTGTCGCACTCGCTATTTTTGTGAATATGATCATTGCGGCAACTGTCGGCACACTGATACCAATGATTTTCAGGCGGATTCATGTTGATCCGGCAGTCGCAACGGGACCGTTCGTTACAACTGCGATTGATGTCGCCGGTATTTTCACCTATTTTTTGTTGGCAAAGACTCTCCTTTTTTAGTAGATTAGGGGAAAAATACGACAATGGAAACCACAGCACCGAAAATTAGAGGGATCTCACCTGACGAAACGCTGGAGGCCTGCGCGAGGCAGATCATCGTTAACTATTTTCATCAAATGATGTCCTATAAAGAAGGTGCCAAGGCGGGTAACGATATTGAATTTGTCCACGAGATGCGAGTTACCTCGCGTCGTTTGCGCACCGCAATGGACAATTTTCTTGACTGTTTTCCTGAGAAGGCATTTAATAAACACTACAAAAAGGTAAAATCGATAACTCGAACGTTAGGAGCTGTACGTGATTTGGATGTCCTCATCGCCCGGTTTGAAAAAGAATTAGACACTTTATCTGAAGCCGAACAAGCAGATATCCGTAGGTTAATAGAACATCTACAGCGGGAACGCGAGGACACTCGAAAACCGATGCTAAAACTCTTCGCGAAACTTGAAGAGGCGGGCTTTGAGACGGAATTTCTAAAATTCTTCAGCAGATGATTGGCTATCGGTTATCAGCGGTTAGTAAGAGGTTTTCGTGGAAGGACAAACCTTTGTAAATGCCAAATGCACTACCGACTGTTAGGAGAACAGAAATGGCGAAAGCGCATAAAATTACCGGTGTTAAGCCGCTGCGCAGCTATCGCGAAAACGCACGTATTATTCTTCCGCAGAAGGTTGAAGAGGTCTACACGTGGGAACCGTTTATTCACGACGCAGCGAGGCGTGAAGAACTCCATAATATGCGAATTTCGATTAAACGTCTTCGGTATACCATGGAACTCTTTCGTTTAGTTTACGGGCCTCCGAAAATGCATTCCGGAGAAGTTACTATGGCAGATAACAAACGTTTTACTGAATTTCTCAAGGTGATTGTTGATCTGCAAGAAATACTCGGCGATATCCACGACTGTGATGTCGTCTTAGAGATTCTAACCGATTATGGGACACAATCAGAGCAGGGGACTGTAACACCCGGTATTGCTAAACTCATTACTCAGGCAAGAGAGACCCGAAACGCGGATTACAAAACATTTTTGGAAAAATGGGAACAACTATCAGCAGCAAACTTCAAACACCAACTGTTATCCTTTTTCGGTGCCGCTCGTAAACCGAAAACCTGCTATTAAAAAGTTGGCATCATAATCAAGTCAACCGCAAAAAGACACGTGGAACACGTGCCGACAGGAGATAATCGCAATGCGTAGTAACGTTGTCGGTGTCGATATGGGGGGCACCAAGATTCTGTCCGCTGTCATTGACGCTGAAGGCAATATTTTAAGTACAGCCAAAGTTCCAACGAAAGCGGACGAAGGCACATCTGTTGTTATCGATCGGATCGCCGACGCTATCCAAAAGGCTATTGGCAAATCAGGCGTTAACGAAGCGTCAATTGAAGCCGTCGGGATTGGCGCGCCGGGACCGCTTGATCCAGAGACAGGCGTTGTCATTTTCGCGCCGAACCTCGGTTGGCGAGACGTTCCACTGAAGGCAGAACTTGAAGCACGCATCGGCATTCCGACGTTCGTTGATAACGATGTGAACGTTGGAACACTCGGCGAACACGTGTTCGGGGCTGGACAAGGGGTAGAAAACGTCGTCGGGATTTTTGTAGGCACTGGCATCGGTGGCGGTATCATCCTGCAAGGCGAATTGTTCCATGGTGCAAGCAAGACAGCTGGCGAAATCGGGCATATCGTCGTCAAAGCCGGTGGACCGAAATGCGGATGCGGCACGCGTGGCTGTCTGGAAGCACTCGCAAGCCGAACCGCCATGACCAAACAGTTCCAGAACGCAATTCTAAAAAAAGGAAAGAAAAGTGTGCTCTCCAAACTCACCGATGGCGACTTGAGTGCCATTCGGAGTGGCGTTTTAGCAAAGGCGATTCGCGCAAACGATAAATTAACCCTGAAAGTTTTCAAAAAAGTGACGAAATACCTCGGCATCGGCATCGGTTCCATCGTGAATTTCTTAAATCCAGAGATGATTGTGTTAGGTGGTGGCGTTGTTGAAGCACTCGACGATACGTTCTTGGACGATATCCGTGCAGCGGCGGAAAAATACGCGCTCCCGAATACGTTAGACGGGGTCCAGATTGTGCAAGCGAAACTCGGTGACAATTCAGGTATTCTCGGTGCAGCAGCACTGGCACGACAGCGATCAGGAACAGGATAGGGTAACCGAGACGCGGCGGCATCGTTACTTTTGTATAGCAAGTTTTGGCTTGCAAGCTACGCCACATCTCTATAGCAAGTTTTGGCTTGCAAGCTACGCCACATCTCTATAGCAAGTTTTGGCTTGCAAGCTACGCCACATCTCTATAGCAAGTTTTGGCTTGCAAGCTACGCCACATCTCTATAGCAAGTTTTGGCTTGCAAGCTACGCCAAAATTGAGGGAGGATGCATCCCATGTTAGTTGATGATAATAGAGAAGAACATCGGATGATGATTTTCGGTAACGATAGCAGTCTTGTCCAAGATCGGTTAATCGTCGAAAATGACGCAGCGCGCGATGGAATCCTTGCACAGAAGGTCCATGTGGATTCTTATACCGTCACGTTGTATGTGTTACTGAAGGATTATGGTCTCACCCCGGTCTTTCGCATCAAGCCGCGCATCCGCTTCCATCGTTCTAACTACGATAACCTCTCTTCAAGCGCACCAATCCGGTATAGTCTCGACGACATCATCCATTTCGCTGAGCTGAAACGTGGTGTTGACTTGACGGAAAAGATTGATGATGTGAAACTCGCAGAGATCCTCGGGGACGCGCCTGCGCTCAAGGATGTTGCAGATGATCCAGCATTGCAACTCGTTTCACAACGCGATGTCTCCCTCCGGAACCCGCCCTTCAAAACCAAAACCAAGGTCTTTGGCAAAAGCGAAGATGAAGGCGTGGAAGAAGGTGGTATCCCGATTGGAACGTTCCTTGATGCCCTCAACCAACCACAGCGTACGGAGCAAATTTTCAAGCAATTCGCACGGGGCAGCGAGTTCGCACGCGATTTGCGAGAGGCGTTATCACCTTACGAAGATTTTGAATTTCAATTCGGGCTTTATTCGCGATATGAACGGCGAGATTGCGTCTTGGCGAGTGGTGATGCTGAAACCAGTGGGAACTACCGCGCAACCTTTGATCCTTGGACTGCCCTCGGTTATATCCGTACTGCTGGTGATATGCAGCAGTTCCAAATTTTGATGCATGAACGCGGGACACGATGGGAACATAAGATTATGTTGGAACAGATGGATGCGCCAACCCGTGAACGCCTCGCTACAGAAATCCCAGGGCTTCGTCGCGAGTATCTAATTGGGCGCGTCTTATCCAAAAGTCAAACCGCCTTGACCCGATTAGCCGAACTTCGCCAATCCCAGCTGAACCTCACAACCGATTTACAGACCGGATATACACTGCGGTTAGAGATACCGGTTCCTAAAAAACGGTTCCCTGTGATAGAACACCGTCGAAAATTGCGGGAAACTTTCAATGGCGGTGGTGCCTATCGTCTGCATCCGCTGAACGGCGAATTTGTTGAGAGACACCATAACATGGCAAAGGGTATCCGAAACGGCATTATCTGGACCTTGGATTCTGTTGAACTACTCACGGGGCAGCTACCGTTAGAGGTACAAGATGAAGGTTTCCTTATTATCAAAACGCCGCATCAGAACAGATTTGTGGTGCGTTCTGCCGAAGAACTCCGTGAACGTCTGCCGAAAAACGGTTTTGAGAAGTGTTGGAACGAAAATGTTGATGTCGGTGGTTATACGGTGCTCAGCCAAATGAGTGGCAGAGTCTATGCCATCAGTTACGGACGCAGAAATACAGGAAGCATTCATGAAGGGAACATTACCCAAGAGGATGTTGCACATTATCTTTCAATTGAATACTTGGGAGTAGAACCGTCGCGTAACGACACTTCGCATTTCCAGATACCAGCACACGCACAGCGCAGCTTCTTTGACAAACTTTTTAATCGGCAGCCGACACCACCACTCTTTAACCATCTGATTAAAACCGAGGCACAAGTTATCTCGGAAATGAAAATCCTTGCGCAGCATTGTAAAGAAAAACTGGAGATTCCATAGGCGTTCAGATCTTACGTTGGAAACTATCTCTGTGAGGTAAAATAGATGATACAATATCTTAAAGTTAAGGGACTCAATAAGCGGCTTGATGGTGAATTTGAGTTTAATGAAGACCTAAATATTTTTACTGGCGCAAATGGCTCAGGTAAGACGACTTTACTGAAACTGATATGGTATCTCATTAGTGGGAATCTTAATCAAATCCTTGCTCAAATTCCGCTTCATTCCATTGCAATTCAAACGGATATGTTCGCTTTGAGCATGGAACGCGTTAGGCCCGACGAAATTATATGT
Source organism: Candidatus Poribacteria bacterium (assembly GCA_026706025.1). Taxonomy (NCBI): domain Bacteria; phylum Candidatus Poribacteria; species Candidatus Poribacteria bacterium. The sequence goes on along the minus strand of JAPOZO010000007.1, from coordinate 39,033 downwards.
GGTTACAGATTCGGTAAAGAAGATAACGTGTACGAACCTATTGCCATAGATGAAGAAACCGAAAGGGTCAACTCGACAGATATGGATAGAGTGAATTCGCTTGAAAAACGGATTGCTCAAACGACCAAACGGAGTCTATTCTTCCCAACTTTTAGAAGAATGGAAGGCGGTTTTTCGAGAATTAGGACAGATGCCGACGACTCAACGATGAGGTTTCGCGCCGCCGCTCCGGAAATGCTTCAAGTTTCAATGTCGAGATTATCTGGTGAGGTGTCAATCAACGGACACAAGTTCATTGCTTCAATTTCAACAGCGGATCTCGGTGAACTGCTCACACAGAAATACGCCGATATTTATGAAGATATCACCACCCGTCAGTCGCAGGTATTAGAAAACATTTCAAAAGAGATACAAAACAATCCAGATAAGGATAAAGTTTCTGGGATTCCTCAAGATTCCTCGGCTATTCTGAATGCTATTGAAAAAGTTAATGAGGAACGAGAACGGTTGAGCAAACCATTTTCTGTGTTATCTGAGTTGTCTCGGAAGATTCTACGGTATGACGCGATACATGTTCCCGGGCAAACTATTCGTGGAGAAATGACCGACGGAGTTACTTTGATAGAAGGAAGAGATGGAATTACTGTTGGCGAAGCAAAAGATGCTATATCTTCTGACAAACTCTCTTCTGGTGAAAAGCAGATGTTCAGTTTTCTGTGTTACAACGCCTTTCGCCAAGATACAGCGATCTTCATTGATGAACCGGAGTTAAGCCTGCACATTGATTGGCAAAGGCTGCTTCTACCAACGCTCCTTGATCAAAGTACTGGTAACCAGTTTTTCATTGCAACACATTCACCTTTTATTTTTACTGGATATCGGCATAAAGAGATTCCACTGGAAAGTAATTGAGCAAATAAAGAAAGAGATATCTGAATGTCATTGCCCGATCCTACTTTAGAGAATTTAGTTGATGCTCTGCGTCTTTCTAACAAGCCAAACATTGTTGTTGAAGGTCAAGATGATGAAATCATCTATGGAACATTAGTGAAGCGTTTAGGAAGATTTGATGTCGGTTTTTTCAGTGCCGGTTCCAAAGATACTCTACTTCATCTTTATGAGGAACTTGCTGAATATGAAAATGCGGGGGACTTCAGGCATGTCCCTGTCGCTTTTATTGCTGACCGTGATATGTGGTTGTTCAGGGGCATTCCAGATCAATATGACGACATTATTTGGACAGAAGGTTATAGCATTGAGAACGATTTGTATTCATACGTCAAGTTAAGGGATCGAATAGGAAATGAGGCAGAATACGATCAAATCTTAGACGCAATTAGCATGTGGTTTGCCCATAAAGTGGAAGAATATTTAGAGAAGAACCCACGAGAAAAAACCTTTGAATCTATTCGAGATGAGGAACATGTGGATGTGGCATATCATTTAAATCGGGTTGTTCCACCTGAAAAGACTACTCTGGCACCTGATTTGGAGTTCCTGCCTTCAAACCATGAAAGGGTTAGGGAGGTCAGGAGCACATATCATCTTCAACTCCGCGGAAAACTTCTTTTTCAGTTACTCGTCCGCTTTTTAAATAAACCCAAGCAGGGCTTTCGGGACGCTACAGTTAGCTACCATGGTCTGTACAACGATGCAATTACGGTTCCTGAGTCAGATTTACTATTTTCTCGTTTAGAAGATGAAGTAAGAGAAAAACTGAACGAGCAACAACAAAAAATCACATCACAAATATCAACTTCCTGATAACACCTCCAAAAGAACAACAGATGGAGACACTTGAAAATGCCAAACCGTAGAAAAGTTCTTATCACCGGAGCCTCAGGCTATGTTGCCGGACGGATGCTCCCAGAGTTTCGTGAACGTTATGAACTCATACTCTTAGACGTGAGAACCACCAATCGGCAGGGCGAAGAGGTCGAAGGGATCCAAATCGCTGAACTCACTGACCCGGTCAGAGATGCATACAGACACCATTTTGAAGGCGTTGACGCAGTCGTCCATTGTGCCTTCAAAGGTGGCAATTTTGAAAACGAACTCGCCAACGTTCAGATGGCATACAATCTCTATCAAACCTGTGTTGAAACCGATGTCCGACGCGTCGTTGTCTGCAGTTCTAATCACGCCGCTGACTACTATGAACGGCTCATCTGGGCAGATAAGTGGGACGTGGTAACACCAGAGATGCGTCCACTCTCCGATAACTTCTACGGCTGGGCAAAAGAGGCTTACGAACATCTCGGCTTTGTCTTTGCGACTGGACATGTTGACGGTAAGAAACTTCAGAACGTCCAATTACGGATCGGAGGACCACGGGAGACAGATATGGCGAATTCCTCAGCGGACGATTTGAAGGCGATGCGCCGCGGACTCGGTGCATACTTGAGCGTCCGAGATCAGGTGCAACTCTTCGTCAAAAGCATTGAGACAGAGAACATAGAGGACGAAAACGGTATTCCGTTCCAGATATTCTACGGTATCAGCGATAATTCGCATAAGTTCTGGAGTATTGCCAACGCCCGGAAAGTGATAGGTTATGCGCCAGAAGACGACAGTCAACTCCGTTTTGCTGAGCGGTTAGCAGAATTGTTAGAGCAAGCAAAAGAGACGTAGTAAAACGGTTTTAATGTCCATCCGAAGAAAAAGCCTCCGGATGTATAAATCAAAATGGAGACTTTTGAGGTATCGGTTCAAGAGACTGATTACTCTATGGACGGCTCCTTCAGTTAAGCACTTCCAGTACCAGTGCCAACCCATCTGAAAAGTTATGCGCCTCCAGATACTTGGGTTCAATCATCCACTCTCCCGTTTTATCAATGTATCCCCACCGTTCTTTAACGCGAGCAGCTGCAAGGCCTTCAGAGAATCTATAAGCTTCTTTAAACTGCGGCTCAACGACGACACGCCCCATTTTATCAGCAAACCCATATTTTCCATCTATTTTTACGTTAATCAATCCTTCAGAAAAGTAGGGGTAATAGGAAGCATAATCAAAATCAAATTTCACGGCTACGTCTCCCATCATATCAATGAAGACGTGTTCACCCGTTTCTATTTCGACATGAGCGAGTCCTTCGGAGAAGTCGTCTACCTCTCTAAATTGAGGTGGGATGACTATCGCCCCGGTTTTATCAATATATCCTTCACCTGTGCATTCCCAATCAGCAGTGTAACCGCGGCTGTTCATCTCATCTTCTCGACAGACCCCCGCGACAGCCAACCCATCACAAAAGGGAGCCCAGCAATCGTAATAAGACGGTGGAATAAGTTCCCATGCTCCCGTGTGGTTAATATAACCTTTTTGTGTGTTGGTTCGTACATAGGCAAGTCCGTCAGAAAAGTCGTTTACCTCCTCAAACGTCGGAGGTATTACTGTTGTAGCGGACTTGTCAATGTAACCATACTTTCCATTTATGAAAACAGCGGCGATCCCTTCTGAAAATCCGAGTGCCCACTCAAATTGCGGCGGGATGGCAAAATGTCCGTTTTTGTCAATAAATCCGTATTTCCCTTCAATTTCCACAGTCGCTAATCCATCGGTATAATCGTAGCAACGGTCAAACTGGGGAGGGATGACAAAATGCCCACTTTTATCAATGTAACCAAATTTGGAACCAAGTATTGGCATTTTTAATACTCATCTTATGAGTTAAGCGGGTTTCTGTATTACTTTTGATCCATGGAAACCCGCTTTTTGAATATGAAATGAATTACTCAGGAAGAGTTACCGTGAGCAGCCCACTATTAATCAGTTTTGCTGACCGATTGGCGGATCAGTATATTTAGCGTTATAATAATCCCACCGAGCATCCACATCTTCATCAGTGCCAAAAAAGGTATAGTCCCGATATTGATTTGCCTTCCGAAAATTGCGGTGTAGAATACCACTTGCTTTGGAATTTTAGGGAACATAGCGCATTTTTTCTTAGTCTTTGATGCGGCTGTTAATTTCAGCAAGAACATAAGCCTCAATTTCAGGTGTGCTAAATCGCCCTGGTAAAAGTTCCAGAACCGGATCTCGGATGGGTTTCGGGAGTGCGGCAACACGATCGAAGATTTCAGACAATCGCCGTTCACGTGCAGCCTTTGCAGTGTGTAAAGTTTCTTTTTTTTCAAGTAGTTCTGCCGTCTTTGTTCCAAAGAGGAGTTGAGCTGCTTCCTTAGCTTTCTCACGGGCTGTTTGTATGAGTTGATCCAGTTCACCCTGGGTCATTTGATAGACTCTTTGACCATCTTCCGAAGTGAGTATCTTGATGCTGGGTGCGGTTGTTTGTATGAATTGATCCAGTCCACCTTGGGTCATTTGATAGGGGCTCTCACCGTCTTCAGAGGTGGATGTCTCGGTCCTAGCGCGGGCGTTGGTGTGGAGGGTCTTAAGAGCAGAAATCCCCCGATGCTGAGAACAACGAGTATAGCGAGTGTCCAATACCAATTTCTTATGATGAACATAGTAAATCTCCAATCGCTTCTAATTTTGTACATTGATTTTCAAGGGCAAAAGGAACAGATAATTTCCATCAAAGCGTTTTGTGTTCTTGGCAGTCCATCCTTTTGCTTGCAATGATAGCAGCCAATGCTTCGACTTATAAAAGTTACCCTACAATCAATTTTGTAACACAAAATTGATCACCCTCAATTCCATGAGTTTACTCTATTTTTGGATTTTGTCAAGTTAAAGACGAAAAATTAACAAAACTGGGATTTCTCAAAAGCACTCAGAAGCCACTACCTATCAACGTTCTCTCAATACGCGGTTATGAAAATGCTAAAAATGCTCATTGATAGACCTACATTAATAGACCTACATTATATGAAAAAAGCACCTTGTTTTCAAAACAAAATAGAATATGAAATCGTCCATTAAATGGGTTTTTTATAGGTATTTCGTATTGATGTTATTAGGTTTAGAGGAATTAGAAAACTTTCACTCATGTAAAATATGTGTGCGTTTGTTTTCACGAAGTCAATGGTCATAGGGGTAAAAAGTTTCATTTGCACTTATTTTTTATATGGGTTTCCGAGCAATTGTGAGAAATATCAGTTGACTTTAACGTCCTATCCAAACAACAAAGAAAGCCGCCATGTGTGTAAATCACAGAGGCGGCTTTTGAAACATCCGTTGAAGAAAAGTTACTCTCCCAAGAACTGGTACTTCAGCATTGTCAACTTGTGTTCGCCTATTGCAAGTCTTTTACAACGTTGTTTGCAATCTCCTCACCCCAGTTTTGGGAAAGTGTCTCCCTAATAATAGAGAGTTTCTGATCTCGGTTTCCGTGGGTATCCTCTACCAAAAACCTTTCAACACGCTCGGTGATGTCGGCTTGCATTTGCTGTTTACGTGCTTGAAGCATCTGCTGTGATTCTTCAGTTGGAAAGAATTCTTCAAACTCCGTCTCGGTAAGGTACGGTGTCAGGATAACATCTAGATACTGCCCGTCAATGTCTGCCGACCATATGGATACCTGCAAGGTGATCGTTTCGCGGAAGATACCGGGTGTGAATGTTTCTGATTCGATTACCGTGATATCTGGGTCTTCGGAAACCTCCTGTTGCTGCGTAAAGACGTCTTTTGGATTGTCATTGGCAACGTCTGAGTTTTCGACGGGTTCTACGGAAGAACTTGGTGAGGAAAAAAAGCCCTCGGATTGCCCACCAATTTCAGCGTTTTCATAAAGGCTTTCTATCGGAACAAAAGTGCCATTTACGTTTATTGCCCTGACATCGCCGTATTCATCAAAGATCGCTTGGCTCTCAAGGAATTCCTTTGCTTTCTGAAGAAAAGCTGCAGCCCTTTTTCGATCCACTGCGAATTTCGTTTGCCATGCCTCTTGTTTTATTTCTCGTGTTTCTTCATCTTGCCATTTCGCGATGAGATTTTGGTATAAGGCGAGTTTTACGCGCCGCCTTTCTCGTTCTTGCTGCTGAATTTTTAAGGCGCGCTGCCTTTCTTCCTTGAGCGTGAAAATATCATCGTCTGGTAAAAAAGCAAGTGCTTCCAAAAATTCAGTTGCCGCTTGCTCCTTTTCTTCGGGTAACGCTGCTGCTAATTGCGCGTCGTTTTTGAAGAGAAGGTTGTTTTTTTGAAGGTCGCGCAGCGTCAAAGGAGGTTGATGCGTCATTTTCGGCATCCGCGCGTGCTGCGTCTGCCGCATTTTTGACAGGTATAGAAGTGCAGAGGAACATGTCATTATCACCACAACGACTGCAAGGATGAAATAACGCTTTCGATATAGGCACTGATTTAACATTTATCCATCTCCTTCTTGCTCTGCTTTCAATTCGAGGTATTTAGCTTCTGCCTCTCGATACTTTTGTTCCGCTATGGCCTTCTCTGCTTCTTTCGCTTCGATTTCAGCGAGTTTGGCTGATTTCTCACCCTCAAGCCTGCCGACCTGTTTGTAAGCCTTGTCGGCCAGTTCCTCAGCTCGCCTTTCCTCATCTCGAAGGTACGGTAATTGTCTTGCGGCCCTTCTCATGGCACTTCGGGTGCGATTCCGCTCCGCTCTTGCGGATTCAAGCTCGGATCGTGCCATCGCTAAATCGGCTTGCAAATCTGATATTTTCTGCCTCCAATAATCGGATTGACTCCCAGAGCTCGGATTATCAGAATCCAAATTGAAAAGCATATCTCTGGAATACTGGAGATCTGCCTCTAAGCCTGCTATGTGTGACTCGGTAGCATCTACCCGATTACCGGCTGCCTCGTAAGCGTCAAATGCAGCGTTAAATTCATCTTCAGCGTCTTCTAAATTGCTCGTAGCGGTTGCCCAAAGTTCTGCGAAAGGTGTAAAAACGGATTTCGCTGCACTCAGATCTACTTCTATCTCATCTAATTCTCTCTTAAGGTCTTGAATGATGCTCTCAATTCCTTGGATACCCGATTGGGCTTCATTCATAGCCCGGAGCGCATCTGTTATCGCTTTTGCTCTATTTGGATTCTGTGCTATTGTAAATGTGACAACACACATTGCCACGACAAAAACCGTGATTGGTACGCAGTATTTGCGTAAAAACATATCCTCTTCTCCTAATAATTATATAAGGTTTAGAAATTGATATCAAGAATAAATTTTGACATTTGTGTTATCACACGCTTCGCACGCCTTTCAAGGGCAGAACGGGAAATACCGAATTAATAACAGCGACTCTACACAAACAAACCAGCGGTGCTACTCCAGAAAAAGTAAATGCTATTTACCCTTCCCCTTGTTAAACTCTGAGAAATCCAAGTCTCGGCCTTCAGCATTTGCTTCTTCCCAAGCTGCTGCCCAGGCTTTGAGTTTTTGCTTTGCACGAGACAACCGATTCCTCACGGAGGACATAGAGACTTCGCATATTTCAGCAATCTCTTCATAACTCTTGTTTTGGAGTTGCAGGCGAAATATCTTCTGCTCTAATTCAGGCAGTTGCGCGATCGCCGCAAAGAGATTTATATATCGACCCTCGTTCAACGCGTCCGTTTCCGCTAATTGGTATGCGTTGGCAGCTGCGCTTTCCATATCAGTCCCGGAAACCTCAGCAAAAGATTCCATCTGGATACGTTTCTGGTTTTTTCTATGCCATCCGGCAACCAGTTGATCAGCAATGCGGAACATCCAATTCAAAACCTTCTCGGGTTCCCTCAACGTTTGTAGATGTTGCTTCACTTTGAGGAACGTGTCCTGGGTTAGCTCCTCCGCATAGTGCCAGTCGCCTATTTTACTTGCGATAAATTCACAGATACGGTGCTTGTATAGCGCATTGAGTTCTGCAAGAGCAGTCTCGTCTCCAGATAGGATCCTGTGAACAAGTCTTGCATCTCGCCTTTGCTCATCGGTCACCTGACATGAATGAAGTCCTCCAATTGAAAGCAGTATAAGATAAACCTCAAAGTAAAAATGAGGAGTTTTTGTGATTTCACAAGATTTCACAAGATTTCATAAGATTTCATAAGACATGAATGCGGATTTCGTCGGAAAATCTCACAACGGGCAAATTTTTTTTGTTTCCGCTTGACAACACCGACGAAGACTTGTAAAATAGCGGGACCTCATACAAGGAGCCTGCGATGCCGAACTTTACAGCAGAAGAACTCACTGCTATTTGCCTCAACGTCTTCCAAAAATTAAATATATCTGAAGCGGAAGCGGAAATCGTAACCCGTTCTATGGTGGATGCCAACCGCGTCGGACACGATTCACACGGCGTTATTCATCTCGCAAAATATGTACGCGAACTGGAGGCAGGATTAATTCAACCGGGTGCTCTAACAGAGACCTTACACGAATCCGCGTCGATTGCGGTGTTAGATGGGAACTGGGGGTTCGGTCCCGTGATTGCGACGCGCGCTGTTGAATTGGCGATTGCAAAGGCAAAACAGACGGACATCAGTTCCGTTGCTGTCTCACGGTGTAATGAGGTCGGTCGATTGGGTGGATATGCATGCCTTGCAGTAGATGCGGAAATGATTGCACTACTGATGGCAAATGACCACGGCGGTGGCACGTGTGTTGCACCGCACGGCGGCGTTGAGGGCAGACTCTCTACCAATCCGATCGCGTGTGCTGTGCCGATTGAAGGGCAAGATCCGATTGTATTGGATATGTCTACGAGTGTTGTTGCATCGGGGAAGATTCGGGTTAGACAGCATCAGGACGAGGTGCTTCCACACGGCTGGTTGATTGACGCAGAAGGTGAGTCAACGACAAATGCGGACGACTTCTACAGCACGCCACCTGCTGCTTTATTACCGTTCGGCGGGATTGCTGCCCACAAAGGATTTGGTCTAAGCGTAATTGTTGATATTCTGGCAGGCACACTCACAGGTGCTGGGTGTAGCCAAGGTGCGGATGCCCGCGTCGGTAATGGGTTGTTTGTGCTTGCAATCAACGTTGCGAGTTTTAGAGGGTTTCCGGGGTTCAGTGCCGAGATAGAGCGTTTTATAGCGTATCTCAAATCAGCGAAACGCGCTGCTGGTGTTGACGCAATTCGGATGCCGGGGGAACGCAGTTGGAAGGAACAACGCAAACGGGAACGGGAAGGTATTCCGATAGAGGCAGAAACATGGGCACAAATTCAGGCTCTGTAAATTAAATTAACGTGAGTTTAATTCAGTGGTTCTCTTTTGTATACTAAAACCGTAGCCCGTAATGTAATGGAGGGCGGATTTCGAGAAAGGCACGTTAACGTCTAAACCTACGTCATTTACCCGCAAGGAAAGTTAAAAAAGTGAATCACCTGTTTCTGGGTGGAACAGATGCGCCTTGTTCATGTTGAAGTTAACTGTCAACGGCGTATTGTGTTGCGGCATATTGATAAGATCCGATTGTGCAACAAAGTTGTTTTTCTCGGTCCGCAAATATAAAAGTGCATGATTTCCGAGCGGCTCAACCAGTTCCACTTGTGTATCAACACTGTTCCTCTCACTTTCACCGAGGTGAATATCCTCTGGTCGGATACCGAGCGTTACTGCGTCTCCCGAAAGTTTGATGAGTGCCGACTGGAGCTGGCTATTCAGTTCCACCTCAAAGCTCTCAAATCGGAGTGTCGGGGTGCCGCCATTACTCACAATCTGCGTCTCTATAAAATTCATCGGTGGTGTACCGATGAAGCCGCCGACGAATTGGTTCGCGGGTTTGTGGTAAAGCGTTCCGGGATCGGCAATCTGTTGGATTTTCCCCTCATTGAGAACGACTATCTGGTCCCCCATCGTCATCGCTTCAACTTGGTCGTGGGTAACGTAGACAATAGTGGCGTTGAGTCGGTCGTGCAGCCGACTGATCTCCATCCGCATTTGCACACGCAGCTTCGCGTCAAGGTTGCTCAACGGTTCATCGAATAGGAACACCTTCGGATGTCGCACGATTGCCCTACCAACAGCGACGCGTTGGCGTTCACCACCGGAGAGATGCTTCGGTTTGCGGTTCAAGAGGTGCGAAATGCTCAAAATTTCCGCCGCTTCGTTGACGCGCTGTTCAATTTCCGCTTTCGGATATTTGCGAAGTTTCAACCCGAACGCCATGTTCTTATACACCGTCATGTGTGGATAGAGCGCATAGTTTTGGAAGACCATAGCGATGTCCCTATCTTTAGGCGGCGTGTCATTGATGCGTTCATCATCGATATAGATGTCGCCTTCGGTAATCTCTTCCAACCCGGCAATCATCCGTAACATCGTCGATTTGCCGCATCCTGACGGACCGACGAGTACGGTAAATGACTCATCTGGAATCTGGAAATCCGCCTGTTCAACTGCGAGGACATCACCATCGTAAATTTTGGTGACATCTTTCAAGGTGACCTGTGCCATAATTACTTATACACTCGTATGGTAGCGCGAACTGTGAAGTCGCGTGTTATACTGCCACAGGCTGACAGCCTATGCTACAAAAAAGTACAAAGGGAGCATTACATCTGTTGTTTTATTCTGCTGGACGAAACAGTGCCTCGTCAACTTCAGCGTTCAATTCGATGTCGGTAACCAAAATCTGCCGATATTCCCCGTTCTTTGTGGCACGATGATGCGCGACTTTAACGCCATCCACATCCCGATAATCCTCAAAGAACGCTGTCACGTTTTCCGCCCCTCCGCCTATCCCAACTTCATAACTAAACTGGACTATGTAGTGCGTTTCTTTACTAATGAAGACTTTTAACTTTTTTCCAGAAGGCTGCGTAACGCGGAGAACGGATGTCGAAATGCCCTTTACTTCCTCTGCTCCGATGTATTGAACAGGAATATCGCCTTTTGCGAGTGCTGGTAAAAGCCAAATCGGTTCTCGGAAAAGGCTATCTTTGAAGAAGATAAGATAAGACACTACCTCCTGAGAAGGAACAGGTTTTGCCTCTCCATCCGTTAACCGAAATAAAGAATCACCATCAAAGATTAAACCACCTCTGTCCCCGTCTACATCCCAATCGCTACGGAATTTGTCAGGATAAAAGTAGGCTTTAGAACGCCCCTCATCCTGCACATCCCCGTCAGGAAAGTGTTCAAAGCTGTGAGATTCTATCACGATGTTTTTCACGGCTTGTAGTCTCTGAAGTCCACCGTGCGCAGCGATAGCAGCATCGATGATTTCTCTGACATTCGGCTCCATATTTTGTGTGCCTTCAGATGAGTCGAACGCTGGACTTGCGGGGGGATCGGCGGGTCGGGCAAGATTTTTTTCCACCAATTCAGCAACAGCCGTCTCAACATCAAAACCGCCGAGGCTCGCCTTTCGGATAATTCCTTCACCGTCAATCAAAAATGCCGTTGGAATTCCCCACACCTTATACAAATTCCTTACGTCGCGGCTGTCATCCCAATAGTGAACCCATACAAGTCCTTCTTTCTCAATATAAGCCGCAAGTAGTTCCTCTGACCGATCCAAACTGATACCGATAATCTGAAACTTCTGGTCTTTGTATGTTTCATAAGTCTTCTTAACTTTTGGCATCTCGGCAATGCAGGGTCCACACCATGTCGCCCAAAAATCAAGAAGTACAACCTGTCCACGATAGTCTTTCAAAGAGAGTGCTTCACCGTTCAGATCGGTTACCTGAAAATCTGGTGCCGGTTTACCGACCCACTCACTCGGATCTGTTCTAAGAGGTTTCTGCGATTCTTCTTTCTCAGGGGTTGTCTCCTGTTTAAGAATCTTTGTTGCAGGTATCGACTGTAATCGCGAATCGGATTCAGGTGTTTTCGTGGGAGTATCGGTAGGTTTCGCGAGATTTTCTTTCACTAATTCAGCGACAGCAGTCTCAAGCCGATAGCCTCGGAGGTTTGTTTTGCGGATAACACCTTCACCGTCAATCAAAAAGGTCGATGGAATCGTCTGTACCTTGTAAAGATTGCTGACCTTGCCGATGTTGTCCCAATAGTGTAGCCATGTGAGGTTTTCTTTCTCAATGTATGCCTCAAGTGGTTCCCTCGACCTGTCGAGGCTGATACCGACGATTTGGAATTTCTGATCTTTGTATGTTTCATAAGTCTTCTTAACATTCGGTATCTCTGCGATACAAGGCGGGCACCATGTCGCCCAGAAGTCGAGCAGTACAACTTGTCCACGGTATTGTTCTAAGGAGAGTGCTTCACCCTTCAAATCTGTCACCTGAAAATCCAATGCCGGTGTGCCAATCCACTCGCTCGGATTCATTCCGAGTGACGGATTCGCCCCGGAGGGTTTCGATAATTCACCCGTTCGCTCAGTTCTATCCTGTTCGAGAATTTGCCTCGCACGTTTCGCTTGTGATCGCTTCCCATATTTTGGGTGGTTTACCAATTTCTGATAAGCATTGTCTGCTTTGTCGTGCTCGCCGAGTTGATCATACACCAACCCCAATTCTAACAGGCAATTTTGAACGTAACGGGCGTTTGGATGGTCCTCAATAAGTTCTTCAAAGACTTTAATGCCTTCGTCAACACGCTCTAACTGAACTAAAGCATTACCAAGCAAATAATAAACCTCGTCCACGCGGTTGTACGCTGGATGTGCTGCAACAAAATCTCTGGATTTCTCAATTAATTTCTCTAAATCTTCAGATCTGTGCTGCTCTCTGAGACGTTTATAGATCGCCTTAATTTCCTTATATTCGTCAGCGGGTTTCACTGAATAGGCACCAGCGAGGTTAACACAAAAACCGATCAGTACAAGGCTCGCGAACACACCGATGAGAACACTACGGAAGCTTCTGTTTTCTTTTTCTTGTGAACCTATTTTATTTCGGGAGAACATTTTAAACCTCCTCAGTTCTGTTGAATCTACCTGTTTGAATTTTTTTGTTTATAGACAGGACTTACGCAAAAGTTGGAATTTCCGTCCTTTAAACCCCCTAAATCCCCCTTATCAGGGGGACTTTAAAGCGGAATGCGTAAGTCCTAATAGAAACATTTGATGAGAACCTTGCCAGCGAATTTTGGCATTTAATTATCCAGATTTTCGCGCACGAGTTCAGCCACAGCCATCTCAAGCGCACCGCCACGGAGATTCACTCGGCGGATAATGCCCGCACCATCAATCAGAAACGTTGATGGAATTGCGCGAACGTTGTACATACTGCTAATCCTGCTGCCGCTATCCCAATATTGCCGCCACATGAGGCCTTCACTCGCGATGTATGCTTCAAGCGGTGCTGTTGACTGATCTAAACTGATACCGATAATTTCAAACTTCTGATTTTTGTACTTTGCGTAAGTCCTTTTAACGTTCGGCATCTCAGCGATGCAAGGCGGACACCACGTCGCCCAGAAATCGAGCAGCACGACCTGTCCACGATATTGTGACAGTGAGAGCGGTTCACCCTTCAAACCTGTCACCTGAAAATCTAACGCAGGTTTATTAATAAATTGGTTCGGACTTGGACTTGTGTTCGTTGCAGGGACGTTGGCGAATTCGCCTGTTCTTGCCTCCCAATCCTGTTCAAGGAGCTGCTGTGCGGTTTCGGCGTACTTACGGCCACGGTACTTTGTATGATTTACCAGTTTTTCGTAAAGCGGATCCGCCTTATCGTGCTTACCGACTTTGTCATAAGCCAATCCCAATACCAACAAACTCGGTTCAACATAATCAGCAGTTGGGTAGTACCGAATGAGTTCTTCAAGAATCTCAATTCCTTCGTCGGTACGATTGATCTGGACTAAACTGGCTCCGAGAAGGGCGTATATCTCATCCACGCGCTTATATTTGGGGTGCGCCTTAATAAAAACCTTTGATTTCTCAATTAGGGCTTCATAAGCAGCCGGATCGCCGCTATTTTCAAGTTTTCCAGCAATAGCTTTGATTTCGGCGTATGCCTCGTTATCCGTCATTGAAGAAGTAGAACCGGTCGTGTTAAGCGTCGAACTCACACAAGAACTGAACACTACCGATCCCATCAAAACGATAACAAGCCAATACCACTGGTTCGCTCTGGTGGTTTCATTTCGGATAAGCATTTCAGTCTCCTTCAGGCCAATTGGCGTGCCTTAAACAGCGTTTCGATAGGAATACGCCAGTAACAACTTAATTTCTTCCGCCTGTACCTGTTGCAAGAAACGGGTTACATCAGCATCAGACCCATTTTCGGCTGCTTGGCACCAATCAATAAACTGAGAGGTATCCCAATTCTCTTCTGCTTCAATCGTCTGTGCAATATATGTCAACGCGTCTGATGGACTCGACACCTCATTCAATATCGCGAGTGCCCGTTCGCGGAGCTGGGGAAAAATTGGGTGCGTTCCGACTCTGCCGAACCAATACTTGGCGTTGCTGTAGTCCGGCTCACGACGGTGCATAATGCCGTGCCAGTAGCTGCCCGTCTGATTCGAGAGTTCCTGTGAAATATTATGCGACTCATCCAGTGCATCGTTCCACAAAAGCAGGCCGCTCTTGATGGCATCACCAAACGTGGAATTTTTCAGAGATTCCCCCTGAAAAAGTTCATCAAGCGATGCCGATTCCAGCGCATCCGTCAATTCAGTGTTCCACGCCTTCTGTGGAACCAGTGTTGGAAGCGGATTACCCGTTTCTAACTTTTCGATAACTTCGGCGATTGCCGGTGTGTATGTTACATCCATGGAAAACTCCTTAGTAGTCAAATTGGTCAGTTGAAATTTAGTTTAGCATCTTTTGCTGAATATATCAAGCGTTTTCGGTTACCAGCCCAGGATTATTTAGTTTGCGGTTTTTATTTTCATTTTCGTTTACATGAGTTGACGTTTTCTTACGGAAGATCGCGAGCGCAGCTCGCTCCTACTGGCGGAAGATCGCGAGCACAGCTCGCTCCTACTGGAAAGCATATTCACATAGATAAAGTAAATATTTAAAACTGAATGGCTCTGGATTTTTCGTGGGTGTAACAATAAATTTTGCTATTGTCTCTGCTAATGTGTTACAATTACCAAAAAGCGACTTGCAAGTTTGGAGAAAGTTTTAGTAGAAATGGGAACAGCATTTAAAAAAGCATTAATCGTTTTTATCTGTTTTATTGTGATTTTGGGAGCGGTTTTAATTGGTGTTATCCTGAACTACTCTCAATACGGGTCGATCCCAGAAACGATACAAATGGTAGATTTTCAGGGGATCCTGTTGTCGGTCCTGGGGGCGTGTATCCTGAGCTTAGTAAGTGTTGCGTTAACCTTCTGGTTAGCACGTGCTTGGGCAATCGAACAACCTGAACTTGGTAATCGGATTATTCGGCTCGCGCTTGCAGTCAGTATCAGTTTAATCGTCGTTTTCGGAGGTTTAGCAGGCGGTTTGATTATTTTACGCACGTTATGGACAATCGGATTTTTTTAACTTGCATTTGTGTTACCTATATGGTATAATTAGTTAATCGTGATTCGGATGCCCGGTTCTAACCACAGATGCGTTGACATTCAGTTTCGCTGTTCTTACGCTAAGTGGCACGTTTCGTAACGTCCGAGTCAATGCAAAACGTTTTGTAGATAGAGTACTCACATACCGTAGTGCAACCATAGGTCTGTCAATTTTGTTTTAATATGACACACAAGCGGGCACTATGGGTTATATGAACTTGTAAGCGGCGCGTTGTAGCGCCTTACTTGGGGGTGTGAAAAATACACTACAGAGGCAAACGTAATCAGAGAACGAAGGAAAGGCAGAGTCGTTCAAACTATCAGATTCGGGCCCGAGAGGTCTTGTTAATTGATCAGGACAACAAACAGGTTGGCGTTATTTCAACACGTGACGCTATGAACCGTGCTGAAGAAGTTGGATTGGATTTAGTAGAGGTTTCACCGAACGCTAAGCCCCCCGTTTGTAAGATCATGGACTACGGGAAGTATCAGTACGAGAAAAACAAGCGTGCGCGTGAGGCTCGAAAAAAGCAGACGAAGGTAGTCTTAAAAGGGATGCAGTTCCGACCAGATACCGCGGAACACGACTATCAGTTCAAAAAACGGCATGTTGAGGATTTCCTGAAAAATGGGTGGAAGGTCCGTGCAACCGTCCGATTCCGAGGGCGCGAGATGCTTCATACCGATCTTGGTAGCAATCTCCTTTCACGGCTCAAAGATGACCTCGAAGAAATTGCTGAGGTCGAACAACCCCCACGTATGGAAACGCGCATCATGTCGATGATCCTTACACCAAAATCTGTGTAATGTTTTGTCCGTTGTACGCTTTCTGTAGGCGCGACCTTCCCTTCCGAGTAACAGGTGGGACCTTGGTCGCGATATATTTCTTCTTATAGGCGCGGCCGGCGGTCGCGTCCTGAAAACGAATGGCACTTGCAAGCGGATGCTTGCTGGTAAGGATATTCTAATGCCGAAAATGAAAACGCATAAAGGCGCAGCAAAACGTTTCAAATTCACGGCTAAAGGTAAAATTCGTCGCAATCGCGCTTATGCCGGGCACTTATTTATCTCTAAGTCGTCGAAGCAGAAACGTAGATTGCGGCAAGCGACCCTTGTTCACCCGAGTAATGAGAAACGTTTGAAACGCCTCATTCATCAGTAGAAGTTGAATGCCCGAATAGACAACGCAATAACGCGTTCCGGGCGAAATAGTGGAAGTAATCGCGGATCGCCTTGCGGGTCGCGATAGGAGTATTAGATGGCACGAGTAAAAACAGGGAATGTCCGACGCAAACGGCGTAATCGGATGCTCAAGCATTCTAAAGGTTACCGCGGTGGGCGGAACAATCTTAAGCGTACCGCTATGGAAGCGGTAGAGAAGGGTTGGAATCACGCTTACGCACACCGTCGCGCCCGTAAACGCGATTTTAGACGACTTTGGATTGCCAGAATTAACGCCGCCGCCAGATTGCACGGACTCTCTTACAGCCGGTTCATACATGGGCTTAAGACTGCTGGCATCGAATTGGATAGGAAGGTCCTCGCCGACATGGCTATCAATGACGAAGCCGGTTTTGGGCAGCTTGTCGCCCTCGCAAAGGGTTAGGCTCGCGGACGCACCGTGAATTTGCACATTTAAAGAAAAATTAACATATCAAACAGCTATGAAGGGACATACGTAAGCTGTTGAGACCTCCCAAATAGAGAGACCGCGTCATCGGTTGGAAGCGCGGTTTTGAGAGCAACAGCCGAATTTCATCCTGGAGCTACGCAATTAGAAAATGAAGCGGGTAGATTTGTAGGAACGACTTCCGAGTCGCGACAATCCACCAAGCGGGGTGGTACCGCGGAAGTAGATGCCTGTCGCTTTCGTCCCCATAATAACTTCAACCATAAACTTGAAGTTACGGGGCAGAGTGATAGGTGTTTCTTTTTAAGAGGGACTATGAAAGCAGAATTGCAAGCGATTCAGGTGGAAGCACTCGCAGCATTAAAATCGGTGGAAACATTAGACGCGCTTGAATCGCTCAGGATTACCTATTTTGGACGCAAGGGAAAATTGACGGATGCCATGAAAGGCATGGGGAACCTCTCCCAGGAGGAGCGTCCGGAGATTGGAAGACTCGCCAATGAAGTGCGTGCCACGCTAACGCAAGCGTTTGAAACAGCAACCCAAGCCCTGCATCATCAACAACAGGGACACCAACTTGAGGTAGAAGCCGTTGATATCACGCTTCCAGGACGAAAACCGGCTTACGGGAAAGCGCATCCTGTGATGCAAATCTTAGAACGCATTGAGGCAATTTTCTCTCAAATGGGGTTTGAAGTGGTGACTGGACCGGATATTGAGACGGAGTATTACAACTTTGATGCGTTGAATACGCCAGCCGATCATCCGGCTCGCGACTTACACGATACCTTTTACCTCACAGATGGACACCTCTTGCGCACACATACATCGCCGGTTCAGATCCGCGCGATGGAGCGTCAGAAACCACCGGTCCGCATTATCGTGCCTGGAAAATGCTATCGGGTGGATTACGATGTCTCGCACACACCGATGTTCCATCAGGTAGAAGGTTTGCTTGTAGACAAGCATGCCACTTTCAGCGAATTAAAAGGGATTTTGACCTCCTTCGCTCGACAGATGTTCGGCGACCAGACGCAGATGCGCTTCCGTCCGCATTTCTTCCCGTTCACGGAACCGAGTGCGGAGGTGGATATCTCTTGCACTGTCTGTCAAGGAAAAGGGTGTCGGAGTTGTGGTGGCACGGGATGGGTCGAAATCCTGGGGGCTGGTGCCGTTGACCCAGCCGTATTTGAAGCGGTGAACTATGATCCAGATGAAGTTACCGGGTTTGCCTTCGGTATGGGGGTGGAACGGATTGCGAACCTCCAATTTCGGATCCCAGATATCCGCACCTTCTACGAGAACGACCTCCGCTTCTTGCGTCAGTTTTGAAATAGTTATCAGTTATCAGTAGAAAGACTTATGGCTGGCAGCGTAATGGCTCCAACCACAATGCTCCCTAACTGACCACCGAAAACTGATGACGCTTCACTCTGACACCCCATAATTATCAAAGGTTTTGATAAATGAATGTAACTTTAAATTGGCTAAAAAACTATATCGACTTTGAATTATCTCCAAGCGAACTCGCTGACCGGCTAACGATGTTAGGCATTGAAGTTGAATCCGTTAAGGAGCTTGGTGCTGAACTCAAGGGTATAGTCGTCGGTAGTGTCACCGCTATCCGACCACATCCGAATGCCGACAAACTCGTCCTGTGTCAGGTAGATGTCGGTGAGACGGAAGAACTCCAGATTGTTTGTGGGGCACCGAATGTCCGAGAAGGCATGCGCGCACCCGTTGCCACAATCGGTGCAACGCTGCCTATCGGTCTGACCATCAAACGCGCGAAACTGCGCGGCGAAACTTCACACGGTATGCTCTGCTCCGAAAAAGAGTTAGGACTCTCTGAAGATGCCGCGGGTTTAATGGAATTACCTACAGAAACACCCGTTGGTACCCCACTTTCAGAAGCACTCGGATTAGACGATATCGTGTTTGAGCTGGAAATTACGCCGAACCGCCCAGATTGTCTGAGCCTGATCGGTGTTGCCCGTGAAATCCGTGCGGAGACAGGAAATGCTTTAAAACTGCCACACGTTGATCTCAAGGAAGACGAAACCGATATTCAAGAGACGACATCTGTGACAATTGAA
Organism: Candidatus Poribacteria bacterium; assembly: GCA_026706025.1. NCBI lineage: Bacteria > Candidatus Poribacteria > Candidatus Poribacteria bacterium. The sequence continues at coordinate 20,027 of JAPOZO010000007.1, read as the reverse complement.
GCACCCGATCTTTGTCCGCGTTATGCGGCACGTGTTATCCGAGGGGTTAAAGTAGGACAGTCTCCTGCATGGTTACAGCAACGACTTGAATCCGTTGGTGTTGGCGTTATTAACAACATTGTCGATATTACGAACTTCGTCCTGATGGAATACGGGCAGCCGCTTCACGCTTTCGATTATCACAAACTCACAGAAAATCGTATTGTTGTGCGCCGCGCAGCGGAGAATGAAAATATAACAACGCTTGATGAAGTTGAACGCGATCTCACGCCTGATATGCTTGTTATTGCGGATGCGAAAAAACCTGTCGCGCTCGCTGGGATTATGGGCGGATATGATTCTGAGATCACAGAGAGTACCGCTGATGTGTTGTTGGAGAGTGCCTATTTCAATCCGTCAAGTATCCGTGCGACCGCCAAAACACTCGGAATTAGCACAGAAGCCTCTTACAGATTTGAGCGTGGTGCCGACCCAGGCGCAGTCCTTGCTGCACTTGACCGTGCCACACAACTCATCGCCGAATTAGCAGGCGGTAGCATCTGTAAAGGCATCGTCGATGTCTATCCGGGTGAGCAGCCCCTGCATCAGATTCAATTCCGCCCAGAACGTGTCAATTTCATACTGGGAACAGCAATTGAAGCAACAGAGATGGCAGAGATTTTGAGCAACCTCGGTTTTGAGATCAAAGCAGATGGAACTGGAAACTATCAAGTCACGGTGCCGACGTTCAGGTCCGACCTTACCCGCGAAATCGACCTTATTGAAGAGATTGCGCGCGTCTACGGCTACGATAATATTCCGACAACGTTGCCTAAGGGTGATATTCCGGTCCCCGCCCCGAATCCGAGCACAGAGGTTCGAAAACGTATAAAGCATTTTCTCCTCGCCGCCGGAATGATGGAAGCGATCAATTATAGTTTTTGTGATCCGAACTGCTTTGACAAGATCCGTTTCACGGCTGATGATCCACGTCGCGATGCCTTGAAGTTGCGAAATCCGTTGAGTCCAGAAATGTCAGTGCTACGTACGACCCTGTTACCCGGACTACTCGAAAACGCGCAGCATAACCGTAACCACCAGATAGACACCATCGCGCTCTTTGAAATAGGCAGCGTCTTCATTGGTAATGGAGCACAGAAAGAACCGGAACGGGTTACGGGCACCCTCGCTGGACAGGTCGGGGATGGTGTGTATAGCAATCCGTACCGAGAACCGGATTTCTACGATATCAAAGGGCTTGTGGAAGGCATACTTGAGGTTTGCGGTATTGTTGATTACACATTGGAGAAAACGGACGCTTCAACCTTTCATCCGGGCAGAAACGCAGGGGTATTATTGAACGATAAACAACTCGGCACGTTCGGTGAAGCACATCCAGAGGTGCTCGAAAACTACGATCTGCCGTATAAGGCGTATCTCTTTGATTTTGACCTGGAAGCGTTAGTAGAGGGCGCGATATTCGCCAAACGTTTTGAACCTATCCCTGTCTATCCGAAGGTTGAGCGTGATCTTGCGATTGTCGTAGATGCAGCGGTCCTGTCCGATATGCCGACTGAACTTATTTACGCAACGGGTGGCGAATTAGTCGAATCGGTCCGCTTGTTTGATGTCTATGAAGGCGAACAGGTCCCGGAAGGCAAAAAGAGTCTCGCCTACGCCATCACGTATCACTCTGCGACCGAAACCTTGACAGACAAGGCGGTCAATGCCCTTCACGACAAGGTTGTCAAGCACCTCAATCAAAAACTTGGTGCTGAATTGAGAATGTAGAGACTATGCAGGCACACCGCATAAAAAGTCTATTTTCTGCCATCGCGCGTTATTACGACTTTCTCAACTCGTTGTTAAGCCTTAAGCGTGACAAGATGTGGCGACGGGAGACGGTCAATGTGAGTGATGTCGAACCGATGAGCAAGGTGTTAGATGTCTGTACAGGTACGGGTGAACTTGCGCTTGCATACGCTGATAAGATTGCAGCAGAGGGCTTTGTTATCGGTTCAGATTTCTGCTTTGAGATGCTCGTTATAGGCAATCAGAAGTTGCAAAAGGATAGTAGCAGTAACACAAGTTTTCTGGCAGCGGACACCCTCATTCTCCCATTTTTAGACGATACCTTTGACGTTGTCTCCGTCGGTTTCGGTATTCGGAACGTTTCAGATTTAGCGTTGGGGATCCGCGAGATGACGCGCGTCGCTGCACCGGGTGGCAGGGTCGTTATCTTAGAGTTTACTCAACCGACAAACCCGCTATTTCGGGGTCTTTACTACTTCTATTTCACGAAGATCTTACCCTTCATCGGGAACTTAATCTCCCGCAGTAAAGACGATGCTTACGGGTATCTCCCGCGTTCTGTTATGAAATTTCCGAATTGCGATGCCTTGAAACAGGTGATGGAGCAGTGCGGATTGACAGATGTGCGGTTTTATCGGAAAACGTTTGGTATCGTCGCAATTCACGTTGGAAAGAAACCGAGGAATATCGCTTGACTTAATGCGTGCGATTTCAACCCTGTTCCTTCGCTAATCGCTCGACATGCGCCACAACGGACTCGGATACTCCTTCTAAACTATATCCACCTTCTAACGCAGAAACAACGCTCCCCGATGCAGTTTCCTCGGCAAGTTCAAGCATCAAATCCGTGAGTGTGGCGAATCCGTCTGCTGTGAGTTCAGTTCCAGCAAGTGGATCGAGGTAGTGTGCATCAAAACCTGCTGAGATTAATAACACCTCTGGCGAGAAATCTCGGAGTGCCGGGATGAGAACATCCGTAAAGACTTTGACGTATTCGGCATCGCCACTTCCAGCGGGCATTGGGACGTTTAGGGTCGTACCATGTGCTTTTCCGCTACCGCGCTCGCGACTTGAACCCGTACCCGGGTAGAGTGGCGATTGGTGGATAGAAAAGAAGAAGACGGATTCATCTTCATAGAAAATGTCCTGTGTGCCGTTGCCGTGATGGACATCCCAATCAACAATTGCGACTTTCCCGATACCGTGTTCCCGTTGGAGATAGCGCGCCGTAATCGCGATGTTATTGAATAGACAAAATCCCATACTCTGCCCAGGTGTGGCGTGGTGGCCCGGCGGACGTACCATCGCAAAAGCGTTTTTGACTGTGCCTGTTATGACTGCATTTGCTGCACGTAGGACACCGCCTGTTGAAAGCAACGCAATATCAAACGATTCAAATCCGACGGTGGTGTCGTAAGTGAGCGGGATTTCTCGTTCACAGTGTTGTCGGATATGCTCACTATAGGCAGGGTTATGGGCGTAAGCGATTTGTTTAACGCTTGCTGAGGTCGGTTCAATCTGGTGCAATTGATCCCATACACTGCTCTGTTGAAGTGCTGCCAAACTTGCCCGTAACCGATCCGGTCGTTCAGGATGTCCCGGACCGGTGTCATGATTCAAGTAGTCTGGATGATAGGCGAAACCTGTTTTTTGTGTCATAATCGTGCTTGAGTTCAAAGCCTTGTTAGGCAAAACTATTGGGCATTACATGAGGCGTTATTTATCGTCCGAAGGGTGAGCAAGGCTGAGGCACTTCATCGCCGTATTGTTTTGCTGTTTCTACCCAGCAGAAAAGCGCGTCTTTTCCATTAGCTATCGCTTCGTCAATTGTTTCTCCATCAGAAATACAACCTGGCAAGTCAGGAAATTCAATTAGGTAGCCACCCCCTTCTTCATCAGGCAATTTGCTTATATTAAATGGATATTGGAGTTTCCTCATAATTCACCCGTTATAGGTAGGATACTACTATTTCGTTAGGTTTCAGTTTATAGGTAATCCTGTTTGTAGTAGGGCAATTCATTGCCCGTTCCTCTCACTGCAAGGCAGTGCGATAAATCACACCACTATGAACCTACCCTTAAGTTCAAAGTTGAGAAAGTACCATTTTAATTATAATGTGTTCTATGTCTATTATCAAGTTAAATATCGTTGCACAAATCCAAGATAACGAGTATCCTTTAATCAAATGAAAAAACAGATTGGACAGGTTTTTACACCTTTGAAATGGGCAAAATGGCTCATCAACAGATGGGGCATCTTTGAGGCATGGCTTGAAGGTGCACATATCTGCGACCCGACTGCAGGAGAGGGAGCATTCCCGCTTGCGATGCTCCACATCGCAAGACAAAAAGGGGTTCCTATTACCAAGGAACGTCTGTCACGTCTGACGCTTATTGAGATAGCCCCCGCACATCTTAAACGGTTTAGGGAAAACGTCAAGTACGAGTTTGGTATTGACTTTCCAGCCTCTCAAATTTTCTGCCAAGATGTTATTACAGAGGCACATGAGAGGAAATATGATATTCTTGTCGGGAATCCACCGTGGGCAAACTTCGGGACCTTACCGACAGCGTATAAAGCGCGCATAAAACCCTTTTTCCTTGAAGAAGGACTTGTACCAGATAGACAGAAAACACTTCTCGGTTCCTCCCGAACTGACATAGCGGCCCTGGTGCTGAAGGTGGCTCTCGGAAGACTACTGAAAAAGAATGGGATGGGGTGTTTCTATCTCCCAACATCCCTCTTTTTCGGCGACGGTGCCCATAGCGGATTTCGGAATTACAGTGCCAGAGGTTCGCGAAACGGCGTTGATTCCTGCAGGGATTTTGCCGTAGATACCGTCTATGAATTCACAGCAACAAAAGTGTTTGACGGCGTTGGCACATCGTACTGTTGTGCGAAATTTCACGGAGACACGCGACAGGATTTCCCAGTCTCGTATTTTAGAGAGTTAGACGGAAAATGGGCTGCGCATAAGGCACTGCCATTCAAAAATCCGACAGACCCGTGGCGAGTCGTGCAAAATCTTGATGAACTGAATATGGACACGACGCTTGAAATTAGATTGTCACCAGAACAAAAACCACGACAGGGTGTGAATACCTGTGGTGCAAATAGCGTCTTTATCTTTGATCGCAAACCTTCACATCTCCCTGAACAGTTTCTACACCCACTCGCAACAAAAGAGATATGGCAACAAAACACACTTTTACCGCGCAAATGGATCCTGTTGCCGTATCATCAGCAGACAGGAAAACCGCTCATATTAGAAGAAATCGAACAGTGGGATACCTTAAAAAAGCACCTTCAGAATGCCCAAGAGGCACTAAAAGCCCGTAAAGGGGTGCTTCTCCGATCCGCTATGAAGAGAGGGAATTGGTGGGCACTGCTTGGTGTGGGTCCTTATGCATTCGCGCCTTTCAAAGTGATCTGGCAGGCGTACGGGAAAAGCGATTTTACACCGGTAGTGTTGAGCAGTGTAGAGGGACAGATGTGGCAAGGGAACCAGGCAATGCACGCATTCATTCCGTGTTGGACTGCGCATGACGCACAACGAATCAAAATCGCGCTTGAGAATCCAGAGATTCCGACGCTGTTACAGCAACTCAATGGCGCAGGAAAGTGCAATTGGGCACAACCGGGTAAGATTAAGAAGATTTTGGCATTTGACTGAACAAGAAAAGATATGCTTAATAGGACTCACCCAAATTGACCAGAGAAATTGTATTTAACCCCCTAAATCGCCCTTATCAGGGGGACTTTAAGAGGTAATACATAAGTTCTACTTAAAATATTGTGCGAGGACCGCACTTGCGCGTGTCCTCGTATAGCGACAATGGACTTGCTTCACTCATTAGATTATCGGGCAGCTTTCACTCTTCCCCACGTCGTTGCCAATTTTCCTTCCGGTTCAACGGGGAAAGCATCTTCCCAACCGTTCAGGAGCTGCTGAATCTCATCTGCCTCAAGGGCGCGACTGAGAATGACAATCTCGTCAATGCCACCGGTAAAGGACTCTGGCCCGAATTTGAGTTGGAGCACCTGACCCGCTGCGACCTTGCCACCCCACTCCGGTTTCCAATCTGCCTTGGCGGCATCCAACGCGCCTTTTTTACTTTCGGGTTCACCATCAACGTACATTTCAACATTTAAGCCGTCGTACGTTCCAGCAACATGGTGCCACTTTCCCTGTTCCAGTTCTGTTTTGCCGTAGAATCCGGGTGTAATCCCATTAGCTGTCCAAACTCTGAATGAGAAGCCGTCAGGTATTGGTTCGCCACCAGACTGATCTTCCAGCAAATAAGCACCATTTTTCCTGACACCAGTATCTGAGTCGGCATCGACTCGGAACCAAGCAGCCACAGTCAATTCTTCACTGACGCTTTGGAGGCTTTTTGAATCTTGGACATCAATACTGCCGCCGCCACCTGCGACGACTGCCTTACCAAATTTACCGTTCTCAAATTTAAAATTGCCGACAATCTTTCCATCATTACCGTTGCCTGATGCATCTTTAACATCGCCTTCAAAGAGCCACACCCCAACAATCGCGGGATCATCCTCTTCCAATGCTAATGAAATGGCGCAAAGACATAAGAGTAACACAATGCTTGAGGTTAGTAATTTCATTTTAACGCCTCCATGTTCAAAATTTTCTTGAAACAAATAATAACAATATAACAGGTTTCCCTATACTCCGTTCATGCGATATATTATACCACATCTCTTTTTTTCCAAAAAGGATTTCCTATGTAATGGACAGGGTCATTCAATTGTAGGTTTTTTGGCCAGGTGTTAATACTTTACATATGTTATGTTTTTTTAAAAACCGCAGAAATTTTCGCTGGATTTCGCTAGATTTCGCACCGGATCCTGCAAAAAAAGACATCCAATCCAATAATTTCTTAAAATTGAATGGTCCTGATGTAATGGATTGGTAATCAAATTTTTCTTGTAGATTCGCGTGAGATATGCTAAACTTTAAGACATCTTTGGAGTCTACGCTATGAGGTCAGGTAAAAGAGGACAATCAAATGGTTCAACACAGCACACCGCGCGCATTTCATGTGATGACAAAGCCCATCGGGCCGATATGCAATCTGGATTGCGAATACTGCTTCTATCTTGATAAAGAAAAACTCTACCCAGAAACGCGATCCTTTCGGATGGATGATGAGGTCTTGGAGAATTACGTTAAACAGTACATTGAAGCACAAGAAGTCAATGAGGTTACATTCGCATGGCAAGGCGGTGAACCCACACTCATGGGTGTAGACTTCTTCCGACAAGCGATCCGATACCAGCAGAAATACCGCCGTCCCGGTATGCAGATCCAGAATTCCTTTCAGACAAACGCCACACTCCTTGACGATGAATGGGGAGAATTTTTCAAACGTAACAAATTCTTGATCGGCGTGAGCATCGATGGACCGCCAGAGACTCATGATAAATATCGCTACGACAAACGCGGTCGTCCGTCGTCCGAGCAGGTCATCCGAGGCCTACGCATCTTACAGAAACACCAAGTTGACTATAATATACTGTGTGTTGTCAATAAACACAACGCTGAGTATCCGAAGGAAGTCTATAGTTACTTCAAAGAGCTTGGTGCGGAGTTTATGCAGTTTATCCCCGCAGTTGAGAATTTCGGCGGAAAGAACGTGTCCCCACGTTCTGTCACAGCACGACAGTACGGTAAATTCCTCTGCGCGATTTTCGATGAGTGGGTGGTAAACGACATCGGCAGAATTTTTGTGCAGATTTTCGATGTCGCGCTTGAGGCATGGTTGGGCTATAACCCAAGCCTCTGTGTCTTCAATGAAACCTGCGGCGACGCACTCGCAATCGAACATAACGGTGACCTCTACTCCTGTGACCATTTCGTTACGCCTGACTACCACGTCGGAAACATTGAAGAGAACACTATCGCGGAGATGGTAGATTCAACGTTCCAACGCAAATTCGGCACGGATAAGCGGGACACGCTCCCTGAATACTGCCGCAGCTGCGAAGTGAAGTTTGTCTGTAATGGCGGCTGTCCGAAAAACCGTTTTATCAAAACGCCTACGGGTGAAGATGGTTTGAACTATCTCTGCGCTGGCTATAAACAGTTTTTCAATCATATTGATGAACCGATGAAGATGATGGCTTCTGCACTACAAGCGGGACGACCGGCGAACAGCATCATGCCTATCCTACGGCAGCGTCGGGAAGAAAAAGCACAAGTTAATACGCCGATAACCGCACAAGCCTCACAGAAAATCGGACGGAACTCACCGTGTCCATGTGGTAGTGGTCGGAAATATAAGCAGTGTTGTCTGAACAAGAAGTAATCCAAGCAACTCGGTAGGTGCAGTTTCTAACCGCACCGAGGTTAAAAGGCATCCCATTGTCAAAAAATGTGATGGTTATTGCCGGTCCAAACGGGTCCGGCAAAACGACTTTTGCAGCTGAATATCTCCGCAATTCAGAGGTCACTGTATATATCGGTGCCGATGCAATCGCCGAAAGATTGGTATCCCGTACGGAGGAGATGGACAGCGTCAAAATTCAAGCCTGGACGACTCTTCATAAGAGAGATCCACGCGCTGATTGAAGCGGGGACAGATTTTATTGTAGAGGTGACGCTTGCAGGAAAAGGATTTGTAAGAACTATTTCTGAATTAAAACGTGCTGGCTATACGATCACCATCGTCTTTATTTTTCTTAAATCCCCTGAAACAAGCGTTGCTCGTGTGCGGAATCGTGTGCAGGCAGGTGGACACCATGTACCAACGGAAGATGTCGTGCGTCGGTTTTATCGGAGCAAGCACAACTTTTGGTATACCTATAGACATCTCGTAGATGAGTGGCATCTATTCTACAATTCTGCTGAACATCCCCAGGAAGTCGCTTCTGGTGAAGGAGACAAAGTTACGGTAATAAACAATGACTTCTTTGAACTGTTTATGCAAGACATTCCCAATGGAGGGACATAATGTATCAAGATGAATTGAGTCCTGAAACCCATAAACAAGCACGTAAGTTGCTGCAGATTGCCAATCGTGCCGCGAAAAGAGCACAAGAAGAAAACCGCAAAAAAGGGATTCCGAATGTCTATGATTTTAACGGACATCTCTACTATGAACTCCCTAATGGTGAACTAACGAAAGAAGATCCATATCCACTATCAAAAGAAACAGATTCAAGCGAGGAAAAATGTTAACTGTCTGTTACGATCCTTACGCTGGTACATTAGGCAGGTTTACGCGTGCCGAGATTTTTGATCTCGTCGCCGAAGCAGGCTATGAAGGTATCAATATTCCTGTACATTCCGGTTTTCTGGGTGAACTTTCCACGGCGGAAATAGACGATGCGGTGAACCTTGCCGAAAAACATGGGCTTGTCGCGCCGACAATTGGCTTCGGCAATCATATTTTGACAACACCCGCCCGAAAAGCCGAGGCGTTGCAACATTTTGAGATAGTGCTTGGTGTCGCCCGTCGATTCAACGCCGATGTCATCGGTGTGTGGGTGAACCCATCAGAAGGTGTGTCCCGAGAAGCGTCTCTGGACGCACTTGCCGATAACCTCTCACAGATGGTAGACCCCTGCCGTGAAAACGGAATGAAGATCGCGCTTGAGTTTGAGAAGGGATGCCCGCTTGATAACTATCGCGAAGGTATTCAATTCATTGAGGACACAGGATTACCGGTCTATTTGACGTGCGATACGTATCACCTTTTCAACGATGGTGCGGAACCACACGCAGCGGCACACGCGATGCAGGCATGCCTCGGTGATGTACATGTATCCGGAAGCAACCGTGGTGAACCCGGTGGCGGTGTTTTTGATTTTGAGACGTTCGCAGGGGGCTTGAAAGAAATTGGTTTTTCCGGTCCGCTGGTCGTCCAATATAAGATGGAAGATATAGCGAGCATCGCGCGCAGTTGCGAATTTACCCAAAGATTTCGAGCGATGATACAAGCATAGAGAGGAAATTTAAGAATGAGACAGGTTTTCTATTTAATTCTCGCTGTTACCTTTATAATCGGGCAGGCTTCTGCACACATGACAGAACATCCACCGGCGGAGCAGGATGGGTTTCAGTTCGTCGCGCATCACGAGGCAGCTGAATCGGGGTTACAAACCCCTCCTACCAGTGGACAGGGCGTGCTTAAGTTCAAAGTGCTCTATACGCGCAACCATTTTCCAGCGGAAGTCGTCGCTGCAATTGATAACGCACACGGTGGGTTTGACGTGGATCGACGGGAAGGGAAAGGCGAAACCTACTTCGCACTACCGGGAGTCGGTATCATCCAAATCAGTGCCGACCTGAAAACGACACGGCTGATTGAGACCCCAGCTGCATTGAAAAAAGCCAACGCCCACTATGTAACCGCCTGGACAACATCCGGTGGTACCCCTTACCTCTCTTTCCCCGCAAACGATGTCGGCAAAATCTTCACGACGACGATGGATGGGAAACTCGTGCATACATTGGAAGCTCCAGACGCGATGACGGATTTCAAGCATCAGGCGGTCAACACCTATTTCAGTGAAGGTGGAAAGTTTGTCCCGACGGGGGTAACACACGTCGATGGCATGCTCTATGTTACGACCGGTTACTCTGATTTAGATTACATCTTGGGTGCGAAGCTCACGAGTCTTGAACCGCTTAAGGCGAGTTGGTATCCGCTGGCGTTCGGTGGCAAAGGCGATGAACCCGGACAATTCGGCACGGGACATCACATCACAGTGCCTTATGGTACAAACCGATTGGATGCTTCCGATCGGGCAAATGCGGAAATCGAACGCTATTCACCAGACGGTACCTATTTGGAGACGCTGCCGTTGATCAGAGGTTCGTTCCCGTGTAGCATTGATTACGAGGCAGGATATGCTGTCGTTGCATGCCTCTTCGGACCGAATAAAGAGAAAGGCGCGCCGCTCTATATACTGGAAGGAAACAACCTCGTCTCAACCGTTATGCTAAAAGAGGAATTAGGTGTAGAGACCTTCCAGCATCTGCACGGCGCAGTGATTCGTAAGATTGACGGCAAACTCTACATCATCGCACAGTCATGGAATCCTGGAGACATCGTTATTTTAGAGCAGGTAATGTAGAATATATGAATAGAATGCTACACAAAAACGGGCAGTTTTCAGCAACTATTAGTCTTTCAACTTTGAATGTGACGGTAGGTTCGTAGTAGTGCGATTTATCGCACTGCTTCGCAGTGAGAAAAGGCAAGCAACGGGCAATAATGCACGTCGCATTTGGGTGAGTACACCGCAGAATTGCCCTACTACAAACAGGATTACCTATAAACTCAACATTAAACGACTACTATGTGCGCTGAAAGTGAACTTATGGGGCTTTGTCCTTTTCTGTCGTAAAGAAATTACCTTTATCCTTAAGCCGCGGGTTGCCTTTGTGAAAACCGAATATGCCAAGATTGTTTTCGGTGACGCTATCTAACTCATGAATTTTCCACCCATCTTCGGGATCTTTCAGCAAATAGAGGTGTGTTTCCCCTGGGAATGAGCCTTTGTAACAGTTGTAGCCTATCGCACTGGCTTCTAACTTGCTCCCCTTATAGCGAATCCAAAAATCTGACAGCCTATCATTCTGTCCCCATTTGACACCTTTTGTGCCGATGCCCACCCATAAACCTAAGATATTGGTTTTGACATCGTTCCAGCCTACGGCTAAAGGCACGGGTTCATTTCCGGCAAAGATGATTCCGAAGACAATGTTCGCGCTATCAAAGGTCTCTTGAACGGCTTTGATATCAAAGTCGTTAAAGGCGTTATAGAATTCAGTGTAGATTTCTTGAATCGCCTGTTTTTCGGCATAAAAGTTGATAGTTCCCGGAAAATCAATAGGAATCTCTTCAGGACTAACAGGAATAACTCTGACATCAGACACGCTACTACTTCTAATAGCATCAAGATGTTGTGCCACCAACACTAAGTCTAAGATATTAACAATTCCATCTTCATTGACATCCACGCGCGGATTCGTTGGTGCCTCTGCCGCGAGGTTACTTGCGACCAACGTTAAATCCAGAATGTTCACTCTTCCATCTTCATTGACATCTCCGATTGGAGGTAACTCAATTGTCGTAATGCGTCCATTCTTAGTTACGATTGCCAATGGCATTCCTGCACTATCGGAGAGTATCACATCCACTAATTTAATAGTAGAATCTTTGACCTCAACCACCTCAAAAGTTAACGTGGCAAGTGTACCTTCGCTTTCGGAAGCAGCACCTGCTTTCGATGTCGCTACGAGATGGACTGCTTCATTAGTAACTATAGGTGGGATAATAAAGACATCCACTGGCAGATAATCCGCATTCATACTTTCAACATAACGGAGCGCGGTTGGATCAAAACCCACGGTCAGTTCGTACCCGGAAACATCTTGAGCGTCCATTATCTGAATATTCACGTTTACCTGCTCACCAACTGCAAGCGGTTCAGTTTGTTCAAATCCTACATACACGAGGGCCTGACCGTAACCCATCTTTGTAAAACTTAGACACGTCCCTAACACAAGGAAGAAAAAAAGTAGATTCCTCCTGAAAAACTGTTTCATAAATTATTTCCCTTCAAAAGATAACTGAGTCAAACTGTTCTCACCCGGTACATACAGATACGCGCTTCTACCTGTGAAGTACTCGGCGTATACATTTTCCCAATCGCTGTTTGTGAGTTTCCAGCGCGGTGCGGGACCGAGTTTAAAATAGACGATGTCCGCTTCTTGGAGACTCTTAAACGGGTAATCGCCAATCGGCGCGCCTCGGTGTCGAGAGACAAAAATAACGGCGTTGTGAATATCCTGTTCTTCCACCATCGGTGGCAGCTTCTGGTAGACATGCCCCCAATTCTGGTATCTTTCGCCGATGCGAACATAACTCCATACCGTGTTAACACTCAAGAATAATAGACACGCTCCTACAGCAAACGCAAGCCCACGCCTCTCACGTAGTTTGAACCGCTCATAACAGATCAACATCCCGCGCGCTACTAACGGAATAAAACCGAGAAATGTCGATTCGGTGTAGTAGCGAGCGTTCACTGGTGTATATCCCCACGTCGAACCTTCAAAATAAAAAAAGGCGTAAAGCAACAGGTTCGCAACAAGCAGGGTCAGACAAAATACATCATATCTGTTACATGAAGGGTGGAAGAAAGGTATAAATAGCAAACACCAAGGCAGAATTAAAGGCACAAAGGCAATAATCCAAGTCAATGAGAATGTAGCATCCCTCAACAAATGGTGGTGATAACTCCCCCAACCGAGCGCGTTGAAACTGATGCACGGGAGGATGTGTCGCCATGTTCTTTCGATTGCCCATGCGGGTGTGAAAATACGTGCCCCCTCAATATCGGGTACGTAGCCTTCCGTCCGAGGACCGAACCCGATTTTATCATAGGGCTGCGCAACCGTGTGCGTGAACATGAACGGGTCTTCTGTGAAATGCGCGTTCCACGCCATACACACGCCGAGCATCACAACAAACGGAATAAAGAAAAATCCGAAGCGTTTCAGTGTGGCGAATAACACTTGTCGGTGTTGCCATTGTGTGAGCAGATGATAGACAGTTAAACCTCCCCCAACAACGCCAAAGACCACAGCGGAGAGTGGGCGCGTATTGAACGCATATCCCAAGGCAAACCCTGAGAGCAGCGGGTAGCCAATCCGCGCGAGGCGGGGTGCATCGCTCTTGCAATTCAATGTCCTAAGCAGCGTAAACAGGAAGAGTGCAAGGTAAAAACGACTGACCGGTTCACTGAACCACGTTGACCCCATACCGAGTGTTGCAGGCGAAATGAGCCCAAGTACCGCGGCGATGAGTGCGATGCCGTTATGAATGTCCCCATATATCTCTTTGACAAAAAGGTAGAGGAACAACAATGCCCCACCTGTTGCGAGCGCAGGAATCAGCCACGGTGCGTTAATAAATACACCGAACATCAGCATCAAGGCGTTTCCAAACGGGTATTTTGAATACCATTTACCGTTGAGAACATTGATATGTGGTGAAGAAGAGAACCCGTGTTCCGGGGGCGCGGGCACCGAGAGTTTACCCTCAGCGAACAACTTCGCTTGGAATAGATACGAGACAGTGTCTGGTTCAAAGTAGGAGAACTGGAAATAGATGCCGCATAGGAGTACCGATAGCAGTACACCGAGTATTGCGATGATGAAAATAGGTTTAATTTTCATAGTGTTATCTGGTAGCCTCTAAAAAAATTTGACATTCGCCTCTCAACGGGGTATAATATCATTAAACTTAATTAAAATCACTGACTTTCTTGATAGCAAGTTTCAACTTGCGAATAACATTGAAAAATGCTTAACACCACTATATTCAACATCCATCACCATCATTCGGTCCACTTTTGAGTAGAGCGGATGAGGGAATGTGAATAAATATCTTTGACACGAAGCAAGTTTAACTTGTTTGGACCCTGGTAAACGAGCCGCTCTCCTCCGTGCCGCGTTAGTGGTACGCGCGAGAAAAAGAGCCGACTGTTTACTGGGTTTTTTATTTTTTAACTACTAAGTTTTCGCTCCGTTTTTCCCGTTTTGACCAACAACTCGTGCCTTTCTATATTATATTTCGAGTCGAGTTGTTGGTCAAAAAAACGGGTTTCTGCCTAGTAGTATGTCTACCTTTGAATTGTGGGTGGACTCGTTCGTAGTAGTGCGATTTATCGCACGTCTCCGCTCAGAAACGGGCAATAATGCACTTCGCATTTGGGCGAGTACGCCGCAGAATTGCCCTACTACGAACGGGGCTACTCCCAATTTTAGACTGGACAGACTACTATACCATGGCAGGATTGAGAATTTTTAAGTCTTTTACCCTAAACTGAAACTGGAGTTTTTCATAAACAATAGATGGAGGATGTACCCTTGGGGTACAGAAAAAAATGGAGAAATTTGATAAACCTGCCGGGACGAATGACTTTCTACCCGAGCAGATGGCTCAGCGAAATTTCGTTGAAAATATCGTTCGCGAAACCTTTGAAACCTACGGATACGCCCAGGTTCAGACTCCACTGTTTGAATCCTTCGCACTTCTGTCAGCACAAGTTGGCGAAGAGATCCGTCACAAAATGTTTACGTTCGTCGGTTCGGATCGGGTAGATTATGCCTTAAGACCTGAGTTGACGGCACCTGTCTGCCGACTCATTGCCAATGGGGACCTAAAAGACCTTCCTTATCCGTATAAACTCTACTACATCGGGCAGTGTGTCCGACAGGAACCGATCACTGATGGCATCAAAGTCAAGCGGGAATTCCGACAGGCAGGGGTTGAACTCGTTGGGCCGGCTTCCGCCCATGCAGACGCTGAAATCATTGCGATTCCGATCCGAATCCTTGAGAAGCTCAACATTTCACAGAGAAAATTAAGAATCGGCAATACAAGGGTTTTCCGCGAGATTTTCAAACAGGTCGCGCTGGATACTAAGGATCACGGTGAAATTATATGGGACATTGACCACCTCGTTCGTCTCCGTAACGAGAGCTATCTATGGGACCTGGAAACGCTTCAAGACGCGCTGAATATGCTGCGTCGGTCGCAAGGATCTGACTACCAAGGTGCTTATAAAATAGAGGTTTCCGAAGTTCAAGAACTGACCGAAAATACTGCGCCGACTTATGCAGAAAAACTACCAGCAATTGCCGAGGAAACCTATAAAGCACGGTGGCTCCGCTATTTCAATGTTTCTGAAGAGACTGCCCAGCGTTGTATAGATGTTTCAAAGATTTGTGGTGATAAGAAAACTGTCATGGCAGCGTGGGAGACGCTTCTCGGCGACACTGCCAAAACAGCACGTCAAGAACTCATAGCACTTTGCGACTGTTTAGAAAACTACGATATTACAGACTTTGAAATCAATTTGGGTATCACGCGCGGGTTTGATTTCTATACCGGCACAGTTTTCCAGATTGAATTGTCTGAAAAAGGTTTATCACTCTGTGGTGGCGGGAGATACGATGGTCTCATCGCGTCTTTTGGCGGTCCACCGACACCGGGTGCTGGGTTTGCGTTCCAATTTGACGCGCTTGTAGAGGCGTTTGCCGACACAGGAAAGGCAACAGGTAACGGAAGAAGAGACTATTTTATTGCAACGGAAACTTTGGAACAGACTTCGGAAGCGCAACGCCTCGCTGAAACCCTGCGAAGAGAAGGTAAGAACGTGGAAGTGGATTTAATGGAACGTGATTTCCAAGCCCAGCGGGATTACGCCAACCGATTGAATTACGATTATCTGCTCCGCTTCACTGCAGATGATTCAATGTACTTGATTCACCTCAGAACTGGCGACACAGAAAAAACTACTGTTACCGATCTCCTTTAGGTGTTGTTGCCCGTCAAAAACTGGAAAAGAATGCAATTACCTTTGAGAAAAAGGAGCACAAATAAAAAAATGCAAACGGAATCACAACGGACGCTGAATCTACTTTTACCGAAAGGGAGCCTACAATCAGAGACCCTTGAACTGTTTCAGCGTGCCGGTTACGAACTCAACGGTTACACCGAAACTGACAGATCTTATCGCGCGACCTTCCGCGATGATAACGAATTTCAGATCAAGATTTCGCGTCCACAAGAGATCCCGGTCTATGTCGGCATGGATGACTTCTATGATTTAGGGATTACGGGTCAAGATTGGGTTGAAGAGACGGATTCAGACGTTGAAGAGATTTTGCCTCTGGCATATGGACACATCGATATTATTCTGGCTGTTCGTGAAGAACGAGAAGATATCAACACATTTGAGGATTTGATAAACCTCGCGGTTGGAGACATCCTCATTTCTACGGAATATTTGAATATCGCCGAGAAATATATCCTTGAAAAGACAGAAAATAAGGTTGCGCCGACGATTTTAACACCGTGGAAGCGGCTTAATACGCCTGGCTCTTACCAGTCTCCCATCACGCTCATGCTGTCTTTTGGGGCAACTGAGGGAAAACCGCCTGAAGAAGCCGATGCTATCATCGACAATTCGACAGCATCACGGCGTACAATCAAAGCGAATGCACTCAAAGAGATTGAACGCTTACGCGAATCCGAATCTACCCTTATTGCCAATCCGAAGGCACTCAGGGACGCATGGAAGCGGGAAAAGATTGAAGCATTCAAGCAGGCACTCCAGAAAGGTTTGCGGAGACGACGGAGCCAAGCACTTCCCGGACACATTTAACACACTTATAGTGGATCCCAGAATTAATGGGACACTTTGCACCGGCACGGTTAGGAAACCGTGCCTACCGGGGAACTGCAGAAGTGTCTATTTATTTTTAAGTTTTACTATAATTAAGGAGTAAATTTATGGCAACCCCATTCATTAAACCGCGCGTCCCGCGCGGGATGCGAGACATCTTACCTGAACAGATGATCCGTAGGCAGTACGTTATAGGTGTCATTCGTGACGTGTTTGAGGAATTTGGTTTTGAACCTTTGCAGACCCCTGCCCTCGAATTATCGGAAGTACTCACAGGCAAATACGGACCGGATGCGGAGAAGCTTATCTATCAGGCAGGACACGTCGGTGGCAAGGAGGACATTTCCCTCCGCTATGATCTTTCGGTGCCGCTTTGCCGACTTATCGCTATGTATCCACAACTCCCGAAACCGTTTAAGCGATACCAGATTGATCCGGTCTGGCGCGCCGAGCGTCCACAAAAGGGACGTTACCGCCAATTCTTCCAGTGTGATGCAGATACGGTCGGCAGCGAGAGTATGCTCGCTGATGCCGAAAACGTCACGCTCGTCTATCGGGTGCTAACACGTCTCGGTTTTAAGCAATTTGAGATTAATATCAATGACCGGAAACTCATCACTGGCATCGGACAATTCGCTGGCGTGCCAACTGAACAACTTGGGGGTCTCTATCGCTCTATTGATAAACTGGATAAGATTGGGTTAGCCGGGGTTAGCACCGAATTAGCGGAAAACCAGATACCGGAGCCTGTTATTGAGAAACTCCTTGCCTTGCTTGAGGTTGAAGGCGATACAGCGACAGTACTGAATGCGCTCAATGCGCAACTCGGTGATTCTGAAGCCGCGCGAGAGGGCATCTCGGAATTGGAGGAACTGATCGGTTATCTCACAACGCTCGGTGTTCCCGAAGAATTTTATAAAGTGAACGTTGCGATGGTGCGCGGCTTGGAATACTATACCGGTCCGATCTATGAGACCGTCGTCGAAGAACCGAAAATCGGGAGTATCACCGGTGGCGGTCGATACGATGAACTCATCGGCAGTTTCAGCAAACAGGGTTACCCCGCGACCGGTACCAGTTTCGGGATTGAGCGGATCATTGACGTGATGGAAGAATTTGATATGTTCCCATCCGCAGTCGGAAAAACGGTAACGCAGGTGTTAGTGACTGTTTTCGATGCCGATCTGGCGCAGGAATCCTTGAAAGTCGCGACGCTTCTGCGTCAAAATGGTATTCGTGCAGAGGTTTACTCCCGCCCGGCGCGCATGAGCGCACAGATAAAATATGCGGATACCAAAGGCATTCCGTATGCTGTTATCCTCGGTTCGGATGAAGTAGAGGCAGGCACAGTCGCAATCCGAGATCTCTCGAATAGAACGCAGCACATCGTCCCACGCGGTGAAGTTGCTGAACACATCCAAGAATGGACAAGTCTGTAAAGATTGCCTGTTGAATATTGCCAATAACAATAGGAGTTCTGTAGAAAATGAAACGATTTTATCAACGCCCTAATTTCACCCGTTATATTATTCTGCTCTGTTGCGTTATTCAGGCGATACAGTTAACAAGTGCGGGGTGCAGTCATACCAAGCCGTATTACCATCCAGAGATACCTGATATCGAAAGACGTGAAAGTGAAACAGAAGGCGTACTGCGTTATCGTCTTTTGTTACTCGGCGATGGTGGCGCACCGAGACCGGATGAACCGGTCTTGAAAACCCTCGGTGAATGGGCACAAAAGGACGCTGCGAAAACGAGTATCGTCTTTTTAGGGGACAATATGTACCCAGAGGGGATGACAGCCCGGAAAAAACATGAAGCAGCAACGCGTCTAACACCCCAACTAACAGTTGTTAAAGATGCGGGTGCCCACGGACTCTTTATCCCCGGAAACCACGATTGGGCAAGTGGAAGATCGGAAGGGTATAGTGCGCTTCTGGCACAAGAGAAGTTTATCAATGATGCACTTGGTGGTGAACAGAATTTCCTGCCATCTGGCGGTTCACCCGGTCCAGTTGTTCTTGAGCTGCCGAAAGTTAACCCCGTCGTCCGGCTTATTGTACTGGATACACAATGGTGGCTCCATGAACATGAAAAACCAGAAAAATCACCTGAAACGGTTATAGAAGAACTTATAGCACTGTTAGATACAGAATTGCCGGTTATCGTTCTGGGGCACCACCCGTTGCAAAGTTACGGTCCACACGGCGGCTATTTTGACTGGAAGGCACATCTTTTTCCTACCAGAGCTTTAGGAGAATGGCTCTGGATTCCAATACCGATAATTGGCTCAGTGCATCCGTATGCAAGGAAATACTTTTACAAATTTGATCAAGATATAGGCAGTGCCCCATACAACAATTTGATAGCACAACTCAACCGAGTATTTTCCACGCGCAAACCGCCGCCTGAAGGCACAGCCCTTTTAATTTATGCCGCCGGACATGAACATTCTTTACAGGTCTTAAAAGGTGATACTGTCGATTATCTCCTCGTCAGCGGGGCCGCCGCGAGTCGAAAGGTAACAGCAGTGTTGTCTGGGGAAAATACCTTGTTCGCGCATCAGCATACAGGTTTCATGGCGGTGGATTTTTTCACCGATGGGAAGATCTTGTTGCGCGTGGTTGAACCTGAAGGAAGGGGTGTTCTCCTTCACCGATGGTTGACTTTTTAACGCTTAATATTCTCCATTACACCTCAATGCGTACAAATACAAGATATGCCACAGACGAAAGAACAACGAAAAACAGAACTGACAAAAGCAAATCTATCGCCGCAGCGTTGAAATCGCGACCGAGGTTGAGCGTATCTTCAAAGGTCGGAATTGATTCTGGGCTGATAGGCTTCTTCGACATCCCCTCACGAACTCCAATAATATGGAGACTATCAGGATCTGCTCTATCCATATCCGCGACGAATTCCCGATATTCACGAGCGTAACGCTGTACATTCTCTAAAAATTGTTGATGCCGTTCAAATCCTGTTCCGGCAAAAACCTCAA
>JAPOZO010000006.1 GCA_026706025.1 Candidatus Poribacteria bacterium | reverse complement strand
CGCAGCTGCGAACCGATCCACGTGAAGGCGTAATCTTTCGCTTGCAATACCAAGTGTGCGGAGGTCTGATGCCCTGCGGCTTGTGCCTCGCTCAGCCGTGCCTCTACCCGCTGTGCGAGTTCCGCAGACGTTTGTACTTCAATCCCGAACGAACGAATCCATTCCAGCGTGCCAGCATCTACCCGCGAAATATAAGGGATCTCAGCGTTTGGTGAATACTCCATCGCGACTGTTTTGATACCGGCGAGCAAGGTACGTATAGCCTCGTTAAGTTCTTCCCAGCCAGCGTAGAGCGCGACTTGCCCCGGCACATTGGTAAAATTCGATGTCTCAATTCGATGCACCAACCATCGCGGCTCACCCTGTTTAGGAATAAGGCAGAACCATCGGCGCGTGATATGTGCGCCCGCCAAGCCTGCGACGTTCTGTGCGATAGGGTTTATCCCTCGAAAATCGTATAGGAGCCACGCATCTAACTCTAACGCTGCCAGCGCATTCTGAATTTCAGTTATTTTCATGTAAGTTAGGATTTTCCTTTTTCGCTGAAACTTTTAATCTTCTGCACCGCGTTTCCTCTTCATATATTCATCATAGTACTTTTTTCTTGTGCTGACGATAGACCAAGTGGCAACACCAACACCGACTATTGCAGCGACTGAACCTATGATGATAATTACTGTAGTCATTTGATTAATCCCCAATTGAAACCTATCTCTATAGATGTTCACGTAACATGGTCTGGCAAACCATAAGTGTCAATTGTAAAAAAGGACCATCTTGACCCCGAGATACGGCGGGCACTGTTTGAAACTATGCCAGATTTTAGGCAGAAACCTTGTATACTCTAAAAATCTGTCTTTAGTCCTGTAAGGACGATATGTTTATAGCAGCATTTTAGCCTAAGTCTAAGCCCTGTAAGGGCGGCATGTTTATATTTAGAGTGAGCCAAACACCATCAAAAAATCCCTAAATTGACACCCATGGTCCCATGGTCTGGCAAACAAGTTGTATAAACTTAACGGAAAACCTCATCAAGTCGCCAAACGAGTTTAAGGGCATCCGACCAACCTATTTTGGCAAAAAGATCTAACAGCTGTAGGAGGTCTTCCAAAGCCTCGCCATCGCGCACTTCATGCCGGTAATCAGCAAGCACAATTTCAACGAATTCAACTACATCATGAACCGCAATGGAATCGAGATTATAACCGAACGGTTCACTTGATTTTACGACCCCCGTTGCTAAATGCAAAACCTCTTTTGGATTGCAGCCGAGGAAACTCTTTAAAAGTTGCATGAAATAGTGCGCTGTCGGTGCAAACATCGCACCACTTTTTGGATCTTGTGCAAAGGCAATAACCTGTTTCATCAACGGCTTGACTTCATTGTAGTAGTCGCAGCGCAACTTGCGGGAGATTTCCTTGACAGGTTCTTCAGACTGGTCTCTTTTGTGGGCAACCCCAAAGTAAAGCCTCGTGATAACCTCATCAATTACCTCGTAGAGGTTCTGTAACTGTTTTCCTACTTCCTCAGTCCTTTGCTCCTTGGGCGTGACGCACAATTTTGCAATCCCATCAGTAGCTGTAGTAATAGCTTTACTTACACATTTAGTGGCCCGTTTTATTCTCTTGCGTCCGTCAGGCGTTTTAAGGTGATTCGGTACAACGTAATCCTCCACGACTTGAGACACAAGACGGGTTAGGATATTAGTGAACCGAATTGGGTCTTTGAAAAATGTGTCTTCGATTACTTCTAATGCCCACGAATTTTCACGGTCAATTGCCAACCACATCAACAAATCAATAAATGGATCCGATGTGCCTAACACTCTTGGGCTTGGAGGGGATGGTGTGTGCTCAAGTAACTTCGCTATGATGTGAGTTATCTTGTCTTCATTTTCTCCTGTGACGATCCAATCCAACGTGCCGTAGAGGCATTCTTGAACAACACAATTCTCTTCATGAGTTGCCATTTTGTCCATAATGTGCCAGAATCTTTCTGGCGCTTTGACGTAAATCATGGGCAACTCCATTGCTATCTCCATGCAAACAGATGGTACAGGATCCCTCGCAAGTACCTCAATAGCGTCTAATATTTCTCTATCAGGTTGGTGAGACGCTAGCCGGAGTAACCCACGGGCAGCATCATGTCGTGGATATGGGGAATAACCTGGATAATCAAATTGCTCATCGTATATGGGGTTTGGTTTGGGCTGTTCATGTTCTGCTCCAGCTAAAAGCACTTGTCGGCAAAAAGTAAACGATTCACTTTCAAGATTCTTAGCAACTCGACCAAGAATTGCGATACAATCGGTTAGTTTACGCCATAGCGAATCAATTACCTTTTGATCGGCTCTCGTATTACTTTTTAGGATGGCGTGTGCTTCTTGTAACCGCGGTAAAATTAATCGAGTGGCTTCCTGAGTTGGGGCATCATTTCGCCAATCAGAACTGAATTTATCAAGAGATTCAAAAAAGCGTCGTAATTCTTGATTTTCAGGTGTAGTCGTGTCAACTCCTTGTTCTTGAAACCACATTTCCTCGGTAAAAGGTTGAGATGTGACACTAACACTCACTGGAGGTCGATTCACTGGAACGCTATTTTCACGTTCCATGTCTTCTCGAATTTCCTTTGCCTTATCTGTAAGTAGCAAATCTGCGGGAATTTGTGCAAGAAGACGATTTCTCCGCAGTTTAAGAGATTCTTGATTATCTTCTGTTTCTTCAGGAATCGCTAAGATACTTTCTTCGATCTGAAGAAGTTTGTCCTGTGTGAACTCAGATGCAGCAGCTTTCAAAAACAGACCCAATTCATAAGAAACTTCAAAATGCAACTGTATCGGTTTAGCGATGCACAACTCAAAAAGGCGTGGCGCGAAAACCTTGGGAAACTGTGATGCTATCTTCAAAAGCCGTTTCCAGAAAAACGCAATCTGCACCTCATCACGAAAAATATCAAGAATTGAATCAAAAAGCGGATCTTCTAACTTTGCCAATTCTACTATGTAGTCAAACAAGGCATTCGCAAGTTTAATTGGTTCAGGTGGAGCTTTCTGTCGATCCCATATATGACTACCGTCCTGCACAAAGCTAGCAAGTTCTCCTCGAAAATTAAACGTCTCTATGAGACCCTCAAGTGGTTTGTCTATACGTGTGTGGATAATGAAGTTATTCAGACTACGAATTACTGCTTCCACCGTGGTTGATGGTGCTGCGCAAAGGAAATTGGGGAGATGCTTTACCAACCGATATTGGCACATCCTATAATCTTGCCTGCGAAAACTTCTAAATGGTAAAATGAATCCACCCCGATGTATCTCCTCATCGCTGATCTCATAGTGGGTAAATACTGCTCTATAGACCGAGGCAACAAACTCAGGATCATGAGCCCAAATTTTGTCAACATGCTCGGTCAGTCTTGATGGAAAGTCTATTGGGAAATTGTCCCTCGGTAGCAGCTCAAGAACTTTTTCAAGGAGTGCACGGGATTCTTCAATATTTGTGTGATATGTTTTGGCAACAAGTGGTACCGCACCATAACTACCAAATCGATCATACCAATCGCTTTCGTTTGTTTCTTTTTCCTGCCATACCCATTCAAGTAGTCGCCGACCAATCCGTCCACAAGTATCTTTGACATTTTCATCCCTTGCACGCTCGAGAATATCCGAAGTAAGAGTTGCTAAATCCCAAGCAAAGTCACTGTGCAGATGTAGTGAAATTTGGTCGAAAAAATCGATCCAAAGTGTGTCACTCTCAATTTGGAGCGTCCGGAGCGACTGCAAAAGCCACATTATTGCCTTGTTTGCGGTCTCGTTCGTGCTTTGTAATTTTTCTAACGGTGGTGTCAGTTGGTCAATATCATGTGCTTCATTTGCGATGACACTTGTGGGAACCAAGTGTGCGACGAGACGCAAAGGTACAGATTGATCTCTTTGCAAAATATGCCAGAAGGCACGCCAGAAACTTGCGGAGTCCTTATAGTACCAGAGGCGGGTGAAAAAGTAGGTAAGACTTGGTCGGAGAAAGAGAGGGCGCGATGGATCTTCAAGGATAAAATTTTCAAGGTGCTGAGGCTCATCATCAATGAGTAGGACGCTAATTGCGTAATCAAAGAGAATGTTGTGAGAAAAGGCAACCCGTTTTCCCGTCGAAGATACCTTAGTTAAGATTTCATCACTCAGGAGATCATTCCATGCTGTCTGGATTAGAGTCTTACGAACATTGATCTGCCTAATGCTCAAGGAGCACTGTTCAACCATCTCGAGTGCGATTTCTTCAAGAACAGATAAACGGTCATTTTCATTGTCTGCAGCCTCTATTCGTCGGGACCAAAATAAATCAAGTAATTGGACTTCAGAACGAACCTTACTAAAAGTTCTGCGAATATCCTTGTCCGGTAAAGTGCTTAGAATCTTTTCCAATAACCAAAGATTAAACGGCTTTGCAAGGATCTTCTTAAAGTCGTCAGAACCATCGTCGTAAACAGATTTCGGGCATCCAATTTGACTTAACGCTTGTAATATCTCGTTCTTATTGAACGGTGGAATTGTGAAATGGCGACATGGAATGTCTTCGCTCTGATATTGAGTTAGATCTGCCTCATCAAGATTACCGAACAAATCTAAAAGTTCTTGAGATTTCGTTGCATCATAGGTTCTTACTGTAACGATTATATTCCATGACTCGCTGAGTTTATGAATTGCCTGTTGAATCAAGCTTAAAAAGCATTTGCGTGTTTGTTCATCCCGAGCAGCATCAAAGGCATCAAACAGTAAAATTGCTTTCTTGTCTGAAACAGGAACGGATTTCAACCTCTCAATCAGATTACCTTTGTATGATAATCCATTCTCCAAATCTTCGGGAGTGCCATTCCCGAGTCGGTCAATAGGTAGTAGAAGATGTGGTATTTCGTTGGATTTTAAATATTGGTGGAGTTCTTTCAGTAAGAAGGTTTTTCCTACGCCGGGACTTCCGATAACGACCCCGTTCCCTCGGGAGGCAAAGTTCAATAACCCGTTGCGTAATTCCTCTCGATTAATTTTTATCGCTCCCGATTCCCAGCCCCATAAATTATTAACCTGTTCTAACCAATCCAATATATCCTGCGGTTCGTCACCCGTCTGCCCTTCACCGAAATGTTGCTCAAGTATATGCTCTACTCTGCGCGTCTTTTCCAGAGAAAACCCTGAAATTTCTTTCAGTAAGTCGCTATAATCAAGTATGTCATTTTTCTTGTCAAAAGTGAATTTGCCATTTATGATTTCATCAATTTTTTTTGATTGATATCTGCTTTGTTTTTCTGTCAAGATGTAGATGACAAGACGGTCGTATTCTTTATATAGTTCACGAGCAACAAATTTTTCTAAAGTCCGTTTGACCTTTTCAGAACTAGGCGTTGATGTAATTTGGTAAGCTGTTCTCGTTTTTTTATCGCCTAAATCTATTGCGGGAAAATTAGACCCCTCGGACACATTTAAATTTTTTAAATCTGTATGTTCATAGATTTCGGAAAATAATTGAATTAATACATTTTCAGATACACAATTGATATCCCTTTTACCCATTGCTGTCGCAACCCTAATTTCATCTATAAACCTTAACATTAATTTTCCAATTCTATCTTGAGATTTTTTTAAATTCATTGAATTAACACCTCGTGCCTAACAATTCAAGGATCTTGTTACACAGCATTACGTGGCAAACACACGGCAATTAACCTTAACAAATGTGGATTTAAAATAAAAATGGAAGCGTCCCGTAGGTTGGGTTGAACGGAGACCTACTAAAAAATCGCACACAGCACATAGTTTCAAGGGAACAGAGAAACCTGAAATCACCAAAAAACCGAGTGAAACCCAACGGAAACCTATGAGACCGACACGGTTTGGGATGTTGGGTTTCGATACACCTATCTACCGCCATGGTTGATTGAAGAACGGAACGCTGTGTATAGCGAAAGTGAGTCTGTGGCTTTACCGCTCAACCTAACCTACGGAAACTATATCCAGACTTTTTAATTATCAAACTCACGTTTAACAAAATCATAGCATATTTGACAGGAAGAATCAAGGAAAATCAAAGTTATAAATATGCCGCCCCTACGGGGCTGAAGGGATGATTAGAATCTTTTTCTATAAATATGCCGCCCCTACGGGGCTAAGGAGCTTATCTGTGATACAACCTGCGTCTTGGAAATTAGGCGAGGTTGGAAAACCTCTCCAGTGAAGAGGCAGACAATCTTCATGACAGGACAGAAGGCGGAACAGCTCTCACCGAAATTTTCAGAAACTTAATTCAGGTAAGTTTTCAACAATATCCACGGTCTCCAAGCTCACTGTAATCACCTTCCCAACCAACTTCACGATGTACTGCGGGTCGTCTGTGCGGTTCGGGTCGTTGACGATGCCGCTGCGTTTGTCTGTTTTGATGCGATATTGATCTATCACCCATTCCAACGCGGAACGGGTGCCAAGCCGATAATCAAAAACCTTTGGAGGGATGCCCGATAACGTCAGGAAGTCGTTGTAGATGAGCGCGGTTTTGTCTTTGGAGAGTTTCATCTTCTCGACACGCCAATCGAGCGGCACATCTGGCGTTTGGACGAACTTGAGTTTATCGTATTCGGGTTGGGATTCGTAGGTGACATGGCTATCCGCGAGGTGCGCGCCTGCTTTCGCAAATCCCCAGAAGTCTTTGGCATAAGGGATATGTGGCAGGTCGCGTTTGAGGTTGGCTTCGTATTTCTCGCGATATTCAGGATGATGCAGGAGTCCATAGTTGTAGTGGAAGATGTCCCATTTGGTGATAGTGTCGTCTTCGTAATGCCTGCGGAACTGTGCTAATGCCCAATCGGTGATGTTTTCGCGTCGGTTTGTGCCGTCCTCGTCGTAGATGTAAAAGGGGAAACATTGGGTTTTTTCGAGTATATCAAGGGAAGGAATCAATTTCGCCATTAAAGTCTGAAAAGATTTACTACTTCCAATTCCGTTGACACAAATTATTCGATTCTCCTCTTCAGTTTTCGGTATAGGAAAGATAGAAGGAAATACATAAACCCTCTGATTCATCAACCTATCAAAGTAAAGGTTTGATTTTGTGAACGGGCGATAGAAAGATATTCTGATCTTTTCATGGGAAAAATCAGTCATTTTTCCATTTTTTAATTCCTGTTTTAGTCTGTCGGTCCACTTAATTTTTCTGTCATCAGAAATTATAAAATCATCAACTTCTGCGTCTCGATTTTTTCGTCGTTCCCACTTGGACACTTCCTCATTGTAGGTTTCAATCATCCTGTCCATGTTTTCAGCGAGTGTGTTTTGAGCAAAATTGTACGCCCATGCATCACGGCTTGTGGTAACACCGCGACTATAGGTTTTGAAAATAACATCCGCTGCCACGCCTTTGACCGCTTTTTCTTGCTTAGTTCCCATCGGAATAAAGGCTTCAAATTCAGCATGGAGACCTTCGGTGAGCCATGTATCTCGTTTGTCAGGTGTTATTTGCTCCCATTCAATATTCTGGTAATGTTGTTTTGAATTAAGGTGGTCATACTTATCTTCCTTGCGCCAGAATTCATCGACACAAGCGTAGAAAATTTGCGTTTGCGAATTTGTGTTGTCAGCCTTTTTGATGAAAAAATTGATACTCACTCCAACCTGAATTCCAAACACATTGTGTGTCGTCCCTGACAGTTTCGGATTCTTACGAACATTACCCCCCAGATCCAAAATGTAGATAGTGTCAAATTCTTCTGCAAGACGTTTCCGCATTCCATCGAACGCTACACCGTCGAGAAAACCATTATTTGTCACAAAAGCCACAACGCCATCCTCACCTATTCTATCAGATGCCCACCGAATCGCCTTGACATACGGATCGTAGAGTGCGTTTTTGAGCGTTGCTTTAGAATCTTTTGCGTAGGTGTCGGCAATCCGCTGGTCCATTGTCTTATACTTCCGGTTTTTGTTGTTGTCGTTCTCATTAACCTGCCATGCATTGTAAGGTGGGTTGCCGATGACGACGAACATATCGGTCTCTTTCTGCTTTTCGACGCGTGCCGTGTTCGCAGGCGTGAGGAGCTGCATCTGTTGGGTCTCTATCATCTCAAACGTATCCACGAGACAGATACCTTCGTAGGGTAGATAGCGGTGCGTTGCGGTGTAGAACTCTTGCTCGATGTTCATACTGGCAATGTAGTAGGGTAGGAGCATCACCTCGTTACACTGGAGTTCCGGCGGGTCGGCGGTGTATTTTTGTTCCAGTGAAATGGGATCAAGCTCCTGCATAATGCGGACGATGAAGTTACCAGTGCCGACGAATGGGTCGATGATATGTACGCCACTATCCGAAAGTGAACGATCAAACTCGGTCTGTAAGATATGCGCAACGCTTTTCACCATGAAATCGACGATCGGTTGCGGTGTGTAGACAATGCCGTGCGTATCAGCGACTTTGACGGAGAAGCCTTGAAAAAACTGCTCGTAGACAGTGTTGAGGAACCCCTGTTTCTGCGAGAAGTCGGTAATCGTACCGGCAGTCTGTTCGATCGCAGCATAGAACGGCTCTAATGGACGGAGAAATTCAGAGCGGTTGAGTGTCCGCTCGGTAAGCACGTCAATAACATTCTCAATTTCACGGGCGATAATATTTCGGCGGGTAAAGTCGGGGTTATCAAAGACCGTGCGGAAAATGCGTTCTGTCAACAGATGCTGGATGAGCATCTCCTCTATGGCAGCAACGGACAAGTTCGGATTAATCGAGGCTTGACACTGTTGATGAAAACGGGTGAACGCTTCCTGAAAATGTGGGTTGTTTTGGCGTTCTATTTCGATGAGTGCCGCCAATTTGTCACCGAGTTCCGGCACCGTGTCTTTGAAGTCAGAGACTGCTGTATGCCATGCGGAGATATTCTCCTCCTGATAGGTGAAGAAGGTCTGCAAGACATGGACGAGGTTTCTTGGTTCAGTGATGTCAAGATCGAGCTGCAGTTGTCCGTGTTGATAGAGGAGTGCGTGGGTCGGAGACTGGATGACGATATTTTTCGAGGGGTAGCCTGCAGCGAACTTCTTGTCCGCTTCAACGTACAGGTTGTCTTGGGTATCTTTGGCTTCCCAGTAGCCGTGTGGTAAACCGAACGCATCAACAACTTCACCGTCGGGTCGGATGCGTCTGTAACCCCCCTGGTCCCCCTTATCAGGTGGGAAAGAAAGCGTCTTTTCACAGAGGAGTGTAAGGTTGGAGCGGTGGCAGTAATGCTGGAGCAAGTTTTGGAATGCGGTGCGGACGGTGCCTTCATTTTCCGCACCGAGTTGCACATATTTTTCGAGTTCGGTATAGTATTCTTGGATAGGTTTGTGAGTCGTTTTGATGTTGATATCTGGCATGATTAGTTGTTAGTTTTCAGTACTCAGTTTTCAATTGCCAGAAACGGCATCAGGTGAAACACCCATAGTGATAATTACCTAAATGTTAACTTTTTTCGACTGCCCGGTATCCTTGATTTTTAGGCGTAAAATCTGGGGATTTTATGAACATTTCGTGAACATTCCATAAAATTCCATGAACAATCATGAACATGCACTATATGTTCATTTTTTCCCTCTGCGGAGATTTAGATTCTAAACTTACGCAGCCAGTGTGTTTGTTCGATAATTTGTCTATGCCACGATGCCGCTTTATCCGAAAATGTTCACGATTGTTCACGAAATTGTTCATGATCTTCTTTTGCGAATTTGAGGGGCTTTTATGCCACTGGTTATGTAGGTTCGTGGGTATCCATAATTTTGGATTTTCGGAATTTTCATGAACAATTGGGCAATATTTTTTTTACCGAGTTCCACCCCGAAGTGCTATAAACCTAATGGATACAAGGGATAACGGCACTTGATAAGATTGATTCTTTTTTGAATTGTTCATGAAATCCAATTTGTTCCTATTTTTTCATGTTAACTTTAAGTTAATTTTGGAGGCAATTCTGTTGGTTTAGATGCTCTTGAAAAAAGTCGTTACTACAATATATATGATAACATATTTAACCTAAAATATCAAATTTTTTATTGGTCCCGCAGAGGCATTCAGTTGTCAGCAATCAAATGTTGACAATTAAGAATTCACACCGTATAATACGCTTTGAAATCAACACGAAGGACGAAAAAATGAACCTTACAGGCGGCTTGAAAGACGAGATATTAAGTCGTCAATCGAAACCTATGGATCAATCCGAGAAACAGAAATATCCGCAAGAATACTTAGAGAGATGTCGGCATCCGGAAATTCAAGCACTCTGTCCCGAAACAGAAGTTACCGAAGACGTATGGATACCGACATCCGAACAACTCCAGCAACTCTTAATACAGAAACTCCCCTATCCGGATCGGTCAGTTTTTCAACGCTCCGCGGAGGGTTGGGAATACCAGACCTATTTTCGGGAGTGGGCTGCCGATTACGGCACCTATATTGATACACATCGCCAATTCACTGGAACCGACGCTGAGAGCGTACTTTTGCAGGCACTGATGGCACTGCTCGGTATTAGTGAACGATGGATGGTTTAGCAGAGGAAATTATGAATTTCGGAACATTACTTACAACGGTTGATGAATATAAACTACAAGACATCTCGCGTGAAACCGTAACAACACTCCTGAATGACTCCCTTGGTGATTGGCTCGCATCGCAAGGCATAAGTTCCCTCACGATGTTCGGAGATAACACAGTATGCCTGAACGTGAGAGGCGAGTTAAAACATACTATATCAGTAAAGGGAATAGAAACACACTCCCGATTTCTTGTAATCTCACTGGACCAAGTGGCTGACAATCCCGAGGCGATAGCGGATGCCCTCAAAGCCTATAGGTCAGAGGGTGATGGGGCTTATGTTTGGGTTATTCCTGATGGTTACATGGCAGCACTCACACCAGCAGAGCAGGCATGGGAACAGCACGGCGGTGGCTATTTTTCGCATGAATCTATCTGTATCTCCAACACCGCCGATATAGACACCCGTTGTCTTTTAGAGGTACTTTACGAGGATATTACGCTGGAGAACGTCTCCTGTGAGTTTGACGTGCCAGCCCATCGTTCTGTACATTATCGACTCGATAAACTCAAGGACGAAAACGGCGAACCGTTAATTGCCAAAGATGCCCCTGTCAGTTACAAAATCACAAGTCGCGA
Source organism: Candidatus Poribacteria bacterium (assembly GCA_026706025.1). NCBI lineage: Bacteria > Candidatus Poribacteria > Candidatus Poribacteria bacterium. The sequence continues at coordinate 25,113 of JAPOZO010000006.1, read as the reverse complement.
TGCCCGGGTCGTCGTCCAAGGATCGCGTATCCTGACAAGCGGCGAAAACAGCGCGTTTGCCAGTTTCGGAACCGTGATGGCGTGGTGCCCACAATAGCCCATTTTTCTCTGTAGTGCTAATATAGGTGGAGGCTTACGAGGATAATATCAAAAACTCTTGCATTTGAAGGTTTGGATAGTGTATACTGAAATGAAAGGAGCATCCAAATGAAAACTAACCACAAATCACTATCTGCTGAAACTTACTTCACGCGGGGGAACGAGAAGAGCAAGTCAGGGGACTATATAGGGGCTATAGCTGACTATAATACAGCCATCCATCTAAAACCAGATTTTGCCCGTGCCTACTACAAGCGAGGGAAAGCGAAAAGCGAACTCGGGAATTTCTCCGCAGCAAAGTCCGATCTCGAAATTGCAGAAAAACTTGTAGCAAAAATCGGCGATGCAAGTCTCAAAGTCATCATTGAACAGGAACTTCGATTAAGCCGAATTACTTTTAATCCAAGCAAGTGTGGCGGACGTCCATGTATTCGGGACATGCGGATTCGCGTCACGGATGTCCTCGGATTGCTCGCGAGTGGGCTTTCTATTAAAGAGATTCTTGAAGAAATGCCGGATCTGGAAGCCGAAGATGTTCTGGCATGCCTTCAGTTCGCTGCTCACAAAATGGACGCTCCTGTAATTACCAAATGAAGTTTTGGATTGATGCCCAACTTTCTCCGGCCCTGGCACCATGGCTCAGGGACACTTTTGCAGTTGAAGCGTTTTCTATCCAACGACTCGGGCTTCGAGATGCAAGTGACGAAAGTATTTTCTCTGCAGCCCGATTGGAAAAAGCGATTGTAATGACCAAAGACCAAGACTTTGTGCAATTATTAGAAAGACTTGGTCCTCCGCCTCAAGTTGTTTGGGTAACTTGTGGCAACGTATCAAATGTCCAAATGCGCACTATTTTGCGACAAGACTTCCGAAGTACGCTTTTACTTTTGCAACAAGGTAAATCCTTGGTAGAAATCCCTGATCTCACTTACACCGGTCGCTCTTGATTCAGGGCATCTATTTCACTATTAACATTTTTCTCGTAGCCGTGAAATCACCCGCAGTCAACATATAAAAATACACGCCGCTCGCGACGGGTTCACCTACCTCATTTTTGCCATCCCAATACGCCGCGCGGGTGCGACTCTCATAGATGCCAGCAACCTGATGCCCTAAAGTCAACGTCCGAATCAAGCCACCATCCGCAGCATAGATATGCACCCTGACATCCGCAGGCTCCGCGAGGTGGTAGGGTATCCATGTTTCCGGATTAAACGGGTTCGGATAGTTCGCAAGCAACGCCGTCTCTTTTGGCAGTAGCAATGCTAAAAGTCGCTGAAGATTCGCGATACCTTGCCTAAAGACGAGCGAACCGTCATCTTCAGTCTCCGCCTGTGCTATCCATGTCCGAATCATTGCTGGATCCAATTCCAAACTATCTATTGCAGCAACATAGAAAGGTGCAGCCGCTTCGGTTGATTCCCCGAAATATTGTGCGACAACGATGAGATCTAAAATATTAATAATTCCATCACCGTTCACATCTGCTTGTGGATTGCTGGCGGCATCTCCACCTAAATATTGTGCCACCAGAATTAGATCCAGGACGTTTACCTGACCATCCTGATTGACATCCCAAGCCGGATACTCGCGGTCTTCCACAGTGATAACAATTTCAGGAGCGTCCGATGGAATTGCTTCACCGCTGCTGGAGCCAGCGTAGAAATTGCTAAGTGTCACTCGTGTCTCTCCGGCAGCCTTCGCCTTGAATGTAACCAATAGCAGCGTGCCTGTGCCGCTACCACTGCCCTTAAGCTTCGCTGCGCTGATACCTGTGATTTTACCTGCCGTGTTATCAATGGAGCCTTGGAGAAAGAAGGTATCTCCACTTTTCACCTTCAGAAAATCGCCTTCGCTCACCTCAACCGCTTCAAGAACATCAGGAGCAAATGAAATATCGGTCTGCCACCCCGCTAAATCAGTAACATCATTTGCGTTGAGACGAAGGGTGAAGGTATCGCCCCTGCGAATAGGCTCTGCATCTGTGGAAAGTGAGAACTTGAGATCACTGACATCCGAAACAGATGGATCTCCGACCGTGATGATAATATCAGGTGGACGAGACGAAATCGTCTCACCAAGGCTGGAACCGGCTTGAAATTTGCGCACAGACAATCGGCTCTCTCCATTCGCTATCGCTGTGAATATAACCGACAACAGCGTGCCTTCACCGCTACCCCCACCTTCGGAGATCCGTGCAGAACCGATACCGCCAATTCTCCCTGTTGTATTATCAATCGTGCCTTTCAAAAAGTGCGAGCGTCCACCGCGCTGCCTCAGAAAACTGCCCTCACTCACGTTATTTACTTTTAGTACCGCAGGATCAAATACTATATCACCTTGCCACCCTGCTAAGTCAGTGATATTTTCTGCTTTGAGTTGAACGGTGAACCTATCGCCAACTTCAACCTGTGTCGTCGCTGTGGACAAGGAGAATCTGGTGCTGGGTGATAATACCGTATATTTGGCATCAGGTGCGAACCCGAAAAAGCCGCTCCAAGCCCCACCCCCTTCATAAACGGCAACTAACAAGATGTTTATCCCCTCTTTCAGAGTGACTGGGAATTGATCTTGGAAATTATTAGCACCTCGGTTCACAGGATTGTTGTGAACCAAATTGCCATTGAGCCAAACCTTGACAGCATCATCGCTTCCGACAAGCATTGTTGTGTTTTGCACGCGCGGTGAGTCTAAGGAGACAAAACCATAAGCGACATGATTATTTATATCGCCTGCTCCCAAGCCGGCAGCATTCACCATATCATTGATATTATTGCTCCTTGTTGCTGATATGTTACCAATTGTCCATACTTTGTTACCAACAGGGTTACCCTCAATTGCTCCGTTGGCAGCGATTTCCGGCTCCGTTACAGTCCCGCTACTTATTTGTGCCAGGAAATCTATCCCGGAAGTAGCGGCACTTGCGCCGCCCGTTTCTCCTGTCGATGCAATTATCCATAACCACGGACCTTCTATTTTTTTTCCTCCGCTTGCGACAGTGGAACCTGCATTGCCTTCCATCCGGACGAATGTTTTATCAAGTAATCCTGCTAAGGCCGAAAAGTCAGATATTGCATTGTTGCGGAGGTCTAACCGTTCCAAGTTGGTTAACCCCGCAAGCGGTGATACATCCGATATTTTGTTGTTCTCAAGGTACAATAATTCCAATCGTGTTAGTTTCGCCAATGGCGATACATCTTCGATAACGTTAGCATCAAGGTTCAGATGCTTCAAACTTTTTAGATTCGTCAGCGGAGATATATCCGATATCTGATTGTTGATCAATTCTAACCATTCCAACTGCGTTAATTCCGCCAACCCAGAGATATCTGAGATATTACAATTGTGAATCTCCAAACGTGTTAGATTCCTTAACCCCCTCAGAGATGGCAGCACGGATATTGACCTATCATTACCAAATTCGATCCAGCTGAGTCTCGGCAATTTCGCCAAGGCGGCGAAGTCTAAGATAGGGGTGCGCCAAGCGTCTATCCGCCCCAAACTGATTAATTGGGCAAGCGGGGACACGTCCGATACAGGATTGCCTGAAATCCCTATACCGTTTAATTTGATCAATCCAGCAAGCGGGGACAAATCGGTTATCTCGTTCTCCTCAAGACCTAACCAGTCCACGTTGATTAAACCAGCAAGCGGGGATACGTCCGTTATCCTGTTTCCTCGCAGTTTAATATTATTGAGTTGGGTTAAGCCTCTGAGCGGAGATAAGTCGGATATCGAATTACGACGAAATTCTATTCGTTCCAGTGCTGTTGCAGCCTCAAGCCCCGTCAAATTGCTAATCCCTGCATCGTCTGCATCAATCCGCGTCAACCTTGCCATATCCGCCCCTGTAATCAAAGCACCTGGGGCTTTACCGAGCAAATTTTCTATCACAGTACGGAGGTTCGGGTCGGGGATAGAAACCAGATCACCAGGGCGTAGGTCCGTCACCGGTTCGACTGGCTGTGTTGTCGCGTCGTCCGGGGAATTCAGCGCGGAAATCACTTGGGCAAAATTGGAGGTCCATGCATCCCGACTCACATCTCCGTCTTCCAACAACCCCGCTAAACCTAAGTCCCGCAAACGCTGCTTATCAAGAATCTCTTGGAGGAAAGTCTCTGCTTCTAAACCGACAGCAGCGGCAGCGTGTGATGCGTCCACGGGACCTTGAAACGCCTCGTAGAAACGATGCACAGGCTCAATACCACCAAAGACACCACCAGTCTTTTCGAGTGCCGCCCTATAACGCTCCGTGTCTTCCTCTACAAGATCATCCATCACCGATTGCTCCACATACAGTCGCAACCCCTGATCTTTCACCGGGCCAGCAGGTGCTTTTTCAACAACCGCGCGCACTTCGTCTTCAAACGTTTTCATCCCTTCTGTGTGGCAACCGATACACGAGAGACCATTCCGCACGGCAGGGTTACTCGCCGCAGGGTTGGAAACGATATTTGTTGGTGCCTCATCTATCCGATTCCCAGACGCATCGGAAATATAGTATCCCTGCAAACCGTTCGGTAGATTGAACACTACCTCACCACCGTCGGCTCTGAAAGTCAACGGATGCGTAAAGATGTTCTGTGGACCTACACTCCCCGCAAAGTCGTAACTTTTCCAATATGCCCCATACCGGGAAGTGTGCCGTTCCACAACACGGTTGTTATTTGAAACCCCCGAATCGTTGAAACCCGCACGCCAGACACGAACACCCGGCGCACTGTCAATATTTCTCGTAACATTGACTTCCAACTGTTGTTCTAACTCCCGATCCGTCTCGGGGAGGTCCAGAATATCGTGGTAAAGTGGTGGCAACGACGCATTCGCAAGGAACCAATCCACATGAATAAACGGCACTTCGCAAGCCATCTCTGTACGCAAATGCGTCAACTTTTCGTGGAGACCTGCTTGCGTCTCTGGATCAAAGTCAATGCTGTAGGGATATTCCCGTTCAATCTGCGTCCACGCTTCGTTTCTAACATCCCATTCGTAGTGGCGCAGATCAATGTAAAAGATTGTCTCTTGGAGATCAATGGGCTGGGGGTTAATGACATCAAAACCCCAAGAGAGGCTGTTGACGAGTTTCGAGAGCGCGATCTTATAGGCATCAAGTGCTTCGGGACTTTCGCCAGCATTATAGAGATGCGTGAGTGTGAAGTAGCGAGCCGATGGACGATCAAATGCCGAAAGCCCCTCAAGATGCGCTTGAATGGTATTCAGCATTGCATCGGTCGTTATGAAGTTGATATCATACTGCACCTCCCAATCCGGCGCGCCTGCTTGAATCCAAAGCCGAATCGTCTGAATCGCATCAACCGACAAAGCGGGTTGTCCCCACGGCATTCTCGGTTTTTCCGGCGTATCTTCAATTAACCGATCTAAGAACTCAGAAGCATTCGGATTCCTCGGAACAATCGCCCCAGAGGCAATGAGTGCGGCGCGATCAATGACGAGATCTTCCGTAAAGGCACCGTGTTCACCATGGCAACCGAGGCAGTTTTGCTGAAAGATCGCATACGCCTCTTGCGCGAGATTTTCTTGCGCCTCTGCTATGCTAAACCCCAGTCCGAGGAATGTTAAGATAACGAGGGCAAAATATTTGTTCGTCTTCATAGTCAATCTCCTTAGTTCTCGGTTGACGAGGTTAGAAACCTCGCCAATAAAGAAAACTACCAGTCTACTTCTGTATCAGCATTTTGCGCGTGGCTGTGAAATCGCCTGCAGTGAGCGTGTAGAAATACACACCACTCGCTACAGGTTCACCGAGTTGGTTGCGACCGTCCCAATACGCCGCACGACTTCGGTGCTGATATACGCCCGCCGGTTGATGCCCTAAGTCTAACGTCCGAATCAAAGCACCATTTACAGCATGGATGTGAATACGTACATCACTTTCTTGCGCTAACTGATATGGAATCCATGTCTCCGGGTTGAACGGATTTGGGTAGTTCGCAAGCAGTGCTGTTTTCTGTGGCGTCAACAACGCTAAAAGCCGTTGAAGATTTGCGATCCCCTGTTGGAACACAAGCGAACCATCATTTTCTACTTTTGCCTGCGCTATCCATGCTTGTATCATCGTTGGATCTAATTTCATAGCATCCATAGCGATGACAGAGGGTGCAGCAGAAATTCCGCTGAGTTCGCCGAGGTGTCCGGCCACGAGGATGAGATCAGAGATGTTGACTCTTCCATCCGCGTTCACGTCCGTGCGTGCGTTGGCAGGGTTGGCTTTTCCGAAGTCTTGTCCTACCAGAATGATATCCAGAATGCTTATTATCCCATCTTTATTCACATCATAAGCTGGCACTTCGATTGTGATTTTCTTATCAGGGTGGTTCAGCGTATATTCCGCGTCTTCGGCGAAACCAAAAAACCCACTAAAAGCCCCGTGCCCGCGATTGTCAACAGCAACTAACAAGACGTTTGGTCCCTGTTTCAGAGTGACGGGGAACGCATCTTGGAAGTCGCCAGCACCCCGGATCACAGGGTTATAGTGGACCACCTCTCCGTTAATCCAGACTTTTACTTCATCATTACTCCCGACAAGCATCGTTGTGTCCTGTTCACGCGGTGAATCCAATGTGACGGAACCGTAAACGACATGGTCATATACCTCAGAACCTGATCCCCAACCGAGGGCATCTGTCATTTGGTTGAGGTTGTCTCCACCTGTGGGGGCGAGTTCGTGTAATGTCCACTCACTATTGCCGACGAATTTTCCTTCCGTCGCGCCAAAGGTCGCCACCTTTACCTCTGTAACCTTGCCGTTGCTCGCCTTTGCCAACAGGTCTGTGTGGTCAAGGCGTGCCCCAGGCACAATCACCCACAACCAGGGTCCGACTATCTTTGGACCGGCTTCCGGGAAGGTGGAGTTAATGAAATCTGAGTGCGAGATTGATGTGCTCTCGGAAAATCTGTCCAAACTGGATACGTCTGCTATGGCATTGCCAGTAAGCCCTAACCACGTCAAGTTAGGCGAAGAAGCAAGCGACGATACATCCGATATCGCATTGTTGCTTAGGTCTAACCATGTCAAGCTCGGCAAAGACGCAAGCGGAGATACATCCAATATCGCGTTGTCGTTGAGGTCTAACCATGTCAAACCTGGCAAAGATGCGAGTGGAGATACATCTGATACCTCATTATGTTTAAGACTCAAACGTGTTAAACCTGTTAAATTTGCCAAGGGAGAAAGATCCGATATTTCGTTACCAGCAAAATACAACTCCTTGAGTCTCGTTGCGTCCTTCAAGGGAGAGAGATCCGATATCTCCCCACCGCAAATATTTATCTCCGCCAACTTTGGCAATTTTGCCAACGGGGCGAGGTCTAATATTGGGGTGCCCCAAGAGTGAAAGTGGACCAAGTTGGTTAACCCTGAAAGCGGTGAGAGATCAGCTGGTGGGTTCTCGCTCATTGATATCCCTTCAAGCTTTATTAAACCAGCGAGGGGAGATAAGTCAATTATCAAGTTATCTGAAATACCAAGTCCTCTCAAGTTGATTAATCCGGTGAGCGCGGAGAGATCAGATACCGCATTATGCGCGAAATGTAGCCTTTCCAAGCTGATTAATCCGGCGAGGGGCGTGAGGTCGGATATAGCGTTATCTTCCAAACCCAACCTATGTAGCCTGACCAATCCCACGAGCGGTGATATATCAGATATTAAATTGTGGTTGAGTTCCAGTCTTTCCAGATTTGTTGCAGCCCCAATCCCCGTCAAATCGTTAATGTTTCTGTTAACTGCTTCAAAGTGGGTCAATGTCAACATCTCCTCTGCCATAATTGTGGCACCTGATGTTTTACCAAGTGCCTCTTCAATCGCAGCGCGTAGGTTTGCATCGGGGATGTTAACAGTCTGTGCCATCGTCGTCAGTGGAAACAAAAAGCAGAGCGTTGTACAGAAGGTGAGTATGTAAACAAAAATGTGTTTTCTTTTCCTGAGTACCATCCTGTTTTATCTCCTTTTCTACTACCGGCAATCGCGCCGACAGTCTCTTAGTCACTGTGTAAACCTTCATATTTTAAGTTAAGGGTACTTTAACTTCAAGCAAATGTCAACATCATTTCACGAGGAAGTAGGACATTTAATTTTACCAATATTTTCGCTAAAAAATTGGAATAGATAACGTGGATGGGTGTCCATTACCCAACTACATATTAAAGACACTTTTTTTCGTAAAAAACGTGCAAAATCCCAAAAAAAAATAAAAAATATAGGCTTTTTACAATAAAATCTGGAAATATAGGCTTTGTAGGTATTTGCTGCACAAGTGCACATGAGCGATAGAAGCACACCCGCCTCATCAAACGCTTATTTCATTATTAGCATTTTCCGAGTAGCAGTGAAATTACCAGCCGTTAGGGTATAAAAATAGACACCGCTCGCAACAGACTCCCCGACCTCGTTTTTCCCATCCCAATACGCTGCACGGGTACGACTCTCATAGACGCCGACAGCCTGATGCCCTAACGCCAACGTCCGAATCAAGGTGCCTCCTGCTCCGTAGATATGCACTGTCACATCCGTAGGCACCGCGAGGTGATACGGTATCCACGTCTCTGGGTTAAACGGATTCGGATAGTTCGCAAGCAACGCCGTCTCTTCTGGGAGTAACGATGCTAAAAGCCGCTGGAGGTTTTCGATGCCTTGCTGGTGGGCAAGCGATCCGTCATTTTCAACCCGTGCCTGCGCTATCCATTCTTGAACGATTGCCGGGTCTAAGTCCAAGGTTTCTATAGCAGACACACTAAAAGGTGCAGCCGCCTCGGTTGATTCCCCGAAATGTTGTGCGACAACGATGAGATCCAAAATGTTGATAATTCCATCGCCGTTCACATCTGCTCGTGGGTTGCTGGCGGCATCTCCACCTAAATATTGTGCCACCAGAATTAGATCCAGAACGTTCACTTGACCATCTTGATTCACATCCCACGCGGGTTTAGTAGGTCCGTCTCCTTCCACAACAATGACAATTTCTGGCGTAATAATCGGGATCATCTCTCCTCTGCGAGACCCCACCTCAAAATTATCCAACGTTAATCGACTCTCTCCACTACCAATGACAGTGAATTCTATCGTGAGCAGTATGCCTTGCCGACCGATTCGCCTATCTTGAGAGATGCGTACTGCCTTTAAACCGGTGATTCGACCAGTTTTGTTATTAATCGTACCAGCATCAAAGAAAGGCGGTTCGTCATCCTCTTTCAGAAAATTGCCCTCGTTCACTTTATCTGCTCTTAGCACAGCGGGGTCAAATACGATATCCGCTTGCCAACCACCTAAATCGGAAACGTTTTCTATATTCAGATGGAGGGTGAACGTCTCTTCAACCTCATAGCGTGCTGTATCTGAGGAAAAAAAGAAGTTGATACCCGGTTGGAACACGGTATATTTCGCGTCAGGTGCGAACCCAAAGAACCCGCTAAAACTCCCATGTCCGTGATTGTCAAGGGCAACTAATAAAACATTTTTACCTTGTTTCAGCGTGACAGCATAAAAATCCTGGTAATCGCCAGATCCACGTTCAACGAATGCTTTGTGAACCAACTCACCGTTGAGCCAAACTTTGACGGCATCACTGCTGCCGACGAGCATTGTCGTCTCCTGTTCCTCCGGAGCATCTAAAACCACAGAACCGTAAACGATATGATCATATATCTCCTCACCTGTTCCCCAACCGAGGGCATCTGTCATTCGGTTTATGTTATTCCCACCGGTAGCGGAAAGCCTGTGAAGCGTCCAGACACTGTTTCCGACAGCTTTCCCTTCCTTCGCACCGTTGGCAGCCACCTTCAGTTCTGTCGCTGCCCCGCCTGTTGCTCGCGCCAGAAAATCTGTGTTTTCGTTGAGGCGCGTTCCTGGAACTATCGCCCATAACCACGGCCCCGTTATTTTTGAACCGCCAGATGGGAAACCCGGGTTACCAGACATCCGAACAAAGGTTTCATCCGGTAACCCTTCTAAAGGTGAAAAGTCGGATACGGAATTATTCCGAAGATCTAACCGTTCTAATTTAGTCAACCCCGTCAACGGCGATACATCCGAGATGTTGTTGTTTTCAAGGTACAGCAACTCCAATCGCGTTAACTGCGCAAGTGGCGATACATCTTCGATAATGTTAGCATCAAGATTCAGATGTTCTAAACCCCTTAAATTCCGCAACGGCGTTATATCAGCTATCAAGTTATTCACTAATTCCAACCATTCCAGTTGGGTAAACTCCGCTAAGGGGGTAAGATCTGAGATATTGCAGTTGTTAATTTCCAACCGTCTCAGACTCCGCAATCCCTTCAGAGATGGCAGTGCCGATACAAAGTTGTTATTTCCAAATTCTATCCATCGCAGTCTCCGCGCGCCCGCCAAAGTAGAGAAGTCTGATATTGGTGTATTCCAAGCATTTATGCGTTCTAAACTGATTAAGCTGGCAAGCGGCGATACATCCGATATTGGGTTGCCGGAGATCCCTATCCCATTTAATTTTATTAATCCCTTCAGCGGCGATAAATTTGTTATCTCGTTCTCCTCAAGTCCCAACCAGTCCACGTTAACTAATCCAGCAAGCGGGGATACGTTGGTGATCCTGTTACCTTGTAGCTTGATGTTATTTAACCGGGTCAATCCAGCCAAGGGAGTGAGATCGGATATAGAATTGTTGCGAAATTCTATCCGTTCCAGTTTTGTCGCAGCCTCAAGACCGATCAAATTGCTAATCCCTGCATCATCGGCATCAATCCGCGTCAATCTTGACATCTCCTCCGCTGTAATCGGAGACCCCGCGGCTTTACCCAGTAATTCCTCAATTACAGTACGTAGGTTCGGATCGGGGATAGAAACCAAATCACCAGGGCGTAGGTCCGGCACTGGCTCGACTGGCTGTGTTGTGATGTCGTCAGGTGAATTCAGTGCGGAAATCACTTCGGTAAAGTTAGAAGTCCAAGCATCGCGCTTCACATCTCCATTTTCGCTTTCCAATGCCGACAAGCCTAAACGTTGCAAACTCGGATTCTCACGAATTTTTTCAAGGAATGCCTCAGTCTCTAAACCGACAGCAGCGGCAGCGTGTGATGCGTCCACGGGACCTTGAAATTCCTCGTAGAAACGATGCACCGGCTCAATACCTCCAAATACGCCGCCGGTCTTTTCGAGTGCCGCCCTATAACGTTCTGTATCCTCTGCCACAAGATCATCCATCACTGACTGCTCCACATACAGACGCAATCCCTGATCTTTCACCGGGCCAGCAGGTGATTTCATGATAACAGCGCGCACCTCATCCTCAAACGTCTTCATCCCTTCTGTATGGCAACCGATACAAGAGAGACCATTCCGAACAGCCGGGTTGCTCGCCGCAGGATTCGAAACGATGGTCGTCGGTGCCTCATCTATCCGATTCCCAGACGCATCGGAGATATAATACCCCTGCAAACCGTTCGGTAGATTGAACACCACCTCACCACCGTCGTGTCTGAAAGTCAATGGATGCGTAAAGATATTCTGTGGACCTACACTGCCCGCAAAATCGTAACTTTTCCAATACGCACCGTATCGCGAGGTGTGCCGTTCTACGACGCGATTGTTATTTGAAACCCCCGAATCGTTGAAACCCGCACGCCAGACACGAAAACCCGGCGCACTGTCAATATTTCTCGTAACATTGACTTCCAACTGTTGTTCTAACTCCCGATCCGTCTCGGGGAGGTCCAGAATATCGTGGTAAAGTGGTGGCAACGACGCATTCGCAAGGAACCAATCCACATGAATAAACGGCACTTCGCAAGCCATCTCTGTACGCAAATGCGTCAACTTTTCGTGGAGACCTGCTTGCGTCTCTGGATCAAAGTCAATGCTGTAGGGATATTCCCGTTCAATCTGCGTCCACGCTTCGTTTCTAACATCCCATTCGTAGTGGCGCAGATCAATGTAAAAGATCGTCTCTTGGAGATCAATGGGCTGGGGGTTAATGACATCAAAACCCCAAGAGAGACTGTTGACGAGTTTCGAGAGTGCGATCTTATAGGCATCAAGTGCTTCCGGACTTTCGCCAGCATTATAGAGATGCGTGAGTGTGAAGTAGCGAGCTGATGGACGATCAAATGCCGAAAGCCCCTCAAGATGCGCTTGAATGGTATCAAGCATTGCATCGGTCGTTATGAAGTTAATATCATACTGCACCTCCCAATCCGGCGCGCCTGCTTGAATCCAAAGCCGAATCGTCTGAATCGCATCAACCGACAAAGCGGGTTGTCCCCACGGCATTCTCGGTTTTTCCGGCGTATCTTCAATTAACCGATCTAAGAACTCGGAAGCATTCGGATTCCTCGGAACAATCGTCCCAGAAGCAATGAGTGCGGCGCGATCAATGACGAGATCTTCCGTAAAAGCACCGTGTTCACCATGGCAACCGAGGCAGTTTTGTTGAAAGATCGCATACGCCTCTTGCGCGAGATTTTCTTGCGCTTGTGCGATTCCAAATCCCACCAGGATGAAGGTTAAGATAATTAAAGTATAGCACAAACCGTGTATGTGTGGTCCGAGGTATTTTCCGGTTTTCATCATTTATCTCCTTACTGAAACATTGACACCACAAGAGTCCTCTTTAACTCTCACTGCAAGGCAAACTGACAGTTGAAAGGTTTTTCGTATGAAGATTAAGAATTTAATCGGGTAATTTTCAGTTTTCTTGTCGGACCCGGTGCGGTTAGGAAACCGCATCTACCGGGCATGGAGTAAATTACCCAATTTATTTGTTAAACCTCATTAGAAAAACCGCCCCGACAACTATTTCGCTATTAGCATCTTGCGCGTGGCTGTGAAATCGCCTGCAGTGAGCGTATAGAAATACACACCACTCGCTACAGGTTCACCGAGTTGGTTACGACCATCCCAGTACGCCGCACGACTTCGGTGCTGATACACGCCCGCGGGTTGGTGTCCTAAGTCTAACGTCCGAACCAATCCGCCGTTCACTGTAAAAATCTGTAAAGTGACTTTGGTAGGTGCAGCGAGTTGATACGGTATCCATATCTCCGGGTTAAACGGGTTCGGATAGTTCGCAAGCAATGCCGTCTGCTTTGGGATTAACGTCTCTAAAAGCCGTCGGAGGTTCGCAATCCCCTTTTGAAAAGCAAGCGAACCATCGCTTTCAATCTGCGCCTGTCCTATCCACGCCTGTATGATCACCGGAGAAATCGCACCGTTCATAGCAACGGCAGAGGGCCCCGCGTTCCCCGCATCTGCGTCCATACTTTGTGCCACAAGGGTCAGGTCCGATATATTGACCTTTCCATCACCGTTTACATCGGTTCGCGGGTTAGCAAGTTTACTGTTTCCGAAGTCGCGAGCGACCAAGATCAGGTCCAGAATGGTCACTTTTCCATCTTCATTTATATCGGCAACACGCGGCGTATCCAACACAAATGAAGGCCCCGGTAAGTATACTGTGAATTCCGCGCCGGTATCAAACCCAAAAAAACCGCTCCACCAGCCTTCACCCTCGTAGACAGCGACTAACAAGATATTTGTTCCCCGCTCTAATGTGACAGGAAAACTCTCCTGATAATCGTCAGCGTCCCGATCTACAGGTTCGTTGTGAACCAAAACACCGTTGAGCCAAACCTTAACAGCATCACCACTACCGACAAACATCCTTGTGCGCTGTTGGCTCAGTGATTCGACGGTAATTGATCCGTACGCTACATGATGATTTATATCACCCAATCCCAAAGCCGTAGCGTTCACCATATCATTTATGTTATTGCCACCTCTCCGAGAGAGCTCACCAACTGTCCAGACTTTATTCCCAACTGGTTCACCTACCACCGCCCCTCCTGTAGCGATCACCAACTCTGTTACTTCACCACCGCTGACTTCTGCCAGAAAATCTCTCCCAGAAGCAGCAGCGTCTGAACCGGACATTCCATCTGTCGGTGCAATAACCCACAGCCACGGTCCCTCTATTTTCGGTGCCGCGGGTGTGAATCCGGGGTTGTTATGCCGAATGATATGTATATTTTTAGGCAAGGCATCTAAAGGCGAAAAGTCCAATATTTCATTGTTTTCAAGGTTTAGCGAAGTCAAGTTGGTTAATCCGGCGAGCGGTGATACATCTTCTATTTCGTTATTTTCCAGATTCAGACGCGTCAACCCCGTTAGGTTCACCAAGGGTGACAGATCCCATATCTCATTGCCAGCAAAGGATAATTCTTTCAATCCTGTTGCGCTTGCCAATGGAGAGAGGTCCGATATCTCTCCACCACAAATATCTATAACCTGCAATTTTGGTAACTTTGCCAAGGGAGAAAGATCTGATATGATGGGGGTCCCCCAAGAGTTAATGGTTCTTAGGCTGATTAATCCGGCGAGCGGGGAGAGATCAATTGGTGGGTTTTCGTGCAGCCATATCCTTTCAAGTTTTACTAACCCAGAAATCGGAGAGAGGTTAGATATCAAATTATCCTCAACAGCTAAACCGAACAAATTGATCAATTCTTCAATTGGGGAGAGATCAGATATTGAATTACGTGTAAAAATTAGCCACTCCAAATTGATTAATCCGGCGAGCGGTGACAAATCACTTATCACGTTGTCCCGCAATTCTATAACACGCAGATTGATCAAGCCAGTAAGTGGTGATAGATCGGATATCAAATTATTATTGCATCTTATCTCTTCCAAATTTGTTGCAAATGCGAGTCCTGTCAAATTACGTATGCCAGCGTTATGCGCCTCAAGGTCCCTCAACGTCGCCATCTCCTCCACCGTAATTGTGTCCCCCTGTGCTTTACCTAAAGCTGTCGCAATTGCCGCACGCAGGTTGGCATCGGGAATGTTAACGGTTTGTGCCACCGTCGTCAGTGGAAACACAAAGAACAGTGTCGCACAGAAGGTGAGTGTGTAAACAAAAACGGATTGTTTCTTAATCAGTTCCATTCGGTTGTATCTCCCTTTTTTATTACAGGTCTGCCATTCACAAAGGAGGCAGTTTGCAGCCACGCCGGCATTTTGGCAGCAATTGTGTAGGTCACCAATTTTCAAGTTAAGGATACCTCAACATATAGGTGAATGTCAACAGTTTTTCAAGGGAAAATATGAATTGGTAGGACGGAAACTGAATGCTAATTGCTGACAGCCAATTACGCCTTCTGCTTCGGATTCCAGAAAGCGCAAATCACCGCTGTAATCGGAATCGCGAGGACTAAGCCGAGCGTGCCAGCCAGCAACCGCACAATCTCAGCAGATACAACGCCGATGCTTAATAGCTGCGCGGGTGGTGATTTGAAGAAGTCCAAGTTCGGCGCTGCAATCGTGACGACAAGCAGCAACTCCACACCGAGATAAGCAAAGACCAACGTATTCACCATCGTTCCGAGGATGTCCGTACCGACGTTGAGACCGGAGGCGATGAGCCGCCATGTCGGCATGTTCGGATTCGCTTTACGGATTTCCTCCATACTCGATGCTACCTCAATCGCGCCATCAACAGCGACACCTAATACACCCATCAACATCCCGGCCAAAAGGATCTGCACGAAATCGAAGGGTGGCGTGCGCGTCGCCTCGATAATGTCGGCGGAAATGGCATTCTCTAACCCAGAGAAATGGAGATGTTGCTGCGCAAACAGGACAATCAGACCCGCGACCAAGATACCACCCATCGTCCCCAGCACAGCTGAAAACGTCTTCCGACTCGGACCGATGACGAACACCAAGGACACAAACGCCACCGCGCCTGAAGTTAGCGTCACGATGAACACTGCATTCGCGCCGCCTGAAATCAACGGCAGCATAAAGAAATAGATGACAGCAGCAGAGATGAGCATCGCACACGCCGTCCGGATGCCTTCAATCCGGCCGACGAGGATAATCAGGAGCAGCATCCCCCCGACCATCCAAATCAGGAACCGGTCTCTACCATAATCTTGGACGATGTTAACGAGGCTGACCTGATCAGGATCGCCAGCAACACGGCAGAGAATAACATCACCCGGCTCCGCGGGGATGCTCAGCAACGGCATATTGTGGTTCACGATATTCCGTAGCACCAAGCGTCTGCCTTCATACATACCACTCAGCATTTCTACTTCAAGGATATGATGCTCGCTTTTCGATTCATAGACGTTGAGGACAGTCTTCCCTTCTTGCTCCATTTCACGAATACTATAGGTCTGCTCATACTTCTCGTCTGAGAGAAGCCAGCGGCTGTCCTTCCAAGGTTTCACTGAGACGGTGACTTCGTCAGAGAGCGGGATATTCTCCTCACCGAATGCTTCACGCAGCACTGCTGGAATGACACGATTGTCCAGATCAGTTACAGCACTGCTGTCAATCTCAAAAAGGAAATTCCCGTTCGACTCAAGCAGTCGGACGACTCTACCTTTCGCGTACTCCGATTGCTCAGAGATCGTCGCGGAGAGTCCGTGCGTTCGGTAGTAGACAAAGATCGTACCAATCAAGACGATAACCATTGCGATAGGGACAGCGATACGTGCTTTGCTGTGTGGCGGATCAGCACGGAACAACTCCTCTAACTCTTCTTCTGAAGGCAGGTCCTCGTGAATCTCGGATTTATCCACCTTTGCGTATTGCGTCAGGAATCCGGCAACGGACGCAGCAATCGGGACTGTTAACACCAATCCGATGGTGCCAACCACCGCTTGAATAATCGCAACGGATGTCGCTTCATCGTTGACGAGACGGAGAAATGGATAGAGGTAACCGACCTCTGGGAATTCAATGCGCGGAAGTAGCATTGTCATCATGTGCGCGCCGAGGTAGGCGAAGATGAGCGTATCCGCCATCGTTCCCATAATGTCGCGTCCGACATTCAACCCAGCGCGAATGGCTTGCCGGACGGTTATGTTCGGATTCACCTGCTTGACTTCGTGGACGCTTGAGGAGATGGACATACTCACATCCATCATTGCCCCGACAGCCCCCAAGATGATGCCAGCAGATAGGATACCTGTGAAGTTCCAATTATGTGATTCCGGTGTCCGCCACAGCGCAATCCCGAGTTCAAGGAACCCAAATTCCTGCGCCAATCCGGTCAGTGCCATTGCATGTTGACTGATTACCGACAAGATACCAACAGCAGCCAAGCCGCCGAGTGTCCCAAGTACACCAGAGATGACTTTGAAACTAAATCCTGTAATGAGGACAAAGGTCGTTAATGTGAGGAATGCAGCAATGAGGAGGGCAACGCCGATGGGGTTATAACCGCTGATAGTCAATGGCACCAGCAGATACAATACAGCGAGGGCAGTGACAAAGAGCGTCAGAATCGCGCGGACTCCTTTCATCCCGGCGACAAGTATCATCAGAACGCCTAACGCGCCCGCCAGATACAGCAGGAACGGCGTGCGGAAGTACTCTCGCATTGATACCCGGTCAATTTTCGGGTTCAGCGGGTCCCGGAGCGGAATATCAAGGAACAGGACATCGCCTTTGTGCAACACGCGATCGCCGAAGGCACGTCCCGTCCAGATGTTGTTGACTTTGACGATCTCCCCACGAAATTGCCCGGAGAGGATACGGAAGGACAATACCTGGTCCGCCTCGTCACTTGTGTCTATGCTAATAACACGTCCCAAACAGACTAACACCTGTAACGCGCCATCGTGCGTCACCTCTGCGAACCGATAAAGCTGGACGTGTAAAACCGCGACGCTCAGCAGGATAAGTAAGATCGCAACGATTTTGATGTTTCTTTCTTTCATGTTGTGTTTTCAGTTCAGTCCGAAAATGTGACACGCCTATAAACATGACCCAAAAGGAGCTCACATTCAATTGAAGTGACAGGCACTACATCCTCAAGTTTGTGAAATTCAGTTGCAGACCACTGGTTTTCTTGTCGGAGATGATGCTCCAAGTGTATTCGGTTTTGCGAAATAAGGATGTACTCTTTCAGCGATGCAATCTGTTGATAACGTGTAAACTTCTCGCGCCGATCGTATGCTGCAGTCGAAGGCGACAGGACTTCTACCACGACAGTCGGGTTAAGAAGTGTATCAAAAACATCATCTTCAAAACGTGGTTCCCCACAGACGACTGCAATATCTGGGTAGAAGTAGGAGACGGGCGCGTGCACCCGAACGCGCATATCGCTGGCATAGACGAGGCAATCCTCGTCCACCAATTGGTTATAAAGTTGATTTGCTGTATTCATCGTAATGATATTGTGAGCGTTGCTCGCGCCCGACATCGCGACTATCTCTCCACCCAGATATTCATGTTTCGTAACCGCCTTGCGTTCCCAATTAAGATATTCTGTTGGTGTCAGATATGTCTGTGCTATAGGCGTTGACATGTGTGCCTCCACTGTTCTTGTCCTCTCAAAAGTGCAAAAATTTGCGAATCAAATCGCAAGGCTGTCATTGCAAATAATATGCCAATCCAGAAACACTACAGATCGCCAATCCGGGCGTTAAAACTGCACCAATCGGTGCAGCACTAACAGAAAATTGCCCAAATCCGTGCAGAGAAGTTCGTAAGATTGATACAGCACGCAGCTGTCAGAGATGCTTCCGAATATTTTCGGCAACACTGCGGGGGATGCCTTTCACAGAGAGCAACCCGTCTAAACTCGCCGCTCGGATCGCCTCAATAGAACCGAAATGTTGAAGCAGTGCCTGTTTCCGTTTCGGACCGAGGTTCGGAATCTCGTCAAGCACAGACGCACTCAGCGACTTCTGCCGGAGCCGCCGATGATACGTAATCGCAAACCGATGCGCTTCATCGCGCAATCGTTGGATCATGTGTAAAGTCGGATTATCTTCTCGCAACACAACCGGTTCCGATGTCCCCGGCACGAAAATCTCCTCAATCCGCTTCGCAAGTGCGATCATCGGAATCTCAGGAAGATCGGACGAAGCAAACGCTTTCATAGCTGCCTGTGCCGCACTCAATTGCCCCTTCCCACCATCAATTAACATCAGGTCTGGGAGTTGATTGAATTTTTCATCGTCCGCGAGGGCACGGCGGAAGCGGCGAGTGATCACCTCTTGCATCATTGCGTAATCGTTCTGCCCTTCAACCGAGCGAATCTTGAATCGGCGGTACTCACTTGAAGCCGGTTTTCCATCCACCAAGACCACCATTGAACCGACGGCGAACCGATCACCGAGATTGGAAATATCATACGCCTCAATCCGTCTGAGCGGGTGTTTTAGACCCAGCAGCTCCTGTAGTTCAACAAGCGCAGGCTCCACACCACTGCTATAAACCACATTTTGCTCCCGCTGCGTCAACAGAATCTCAGCATTTTTCGATGCCAAAGTTTGTAATTTCCTGAGTCTACCGGCTTTCGGCACACTTAATCCGACACGGCTTCCACGCTTCTCACTAAGCCAGTTTTCTATCAGTTCTACGGACGCAATCGGCATCGGCAAGACAACCGTTTTTGGCACGAAAACCGCGTTTTGATAATACTGCGAAATGAACGCACTTAACGCCGTCGCAAGCACTTCAGGATCGGCATCGTTGAGGTAGTAGTGTTCACGTTCAAGCAGTTTACCATCTCGAACCCGGAGCAGCTGCACACATGCAATATCAGGCTGTGCCGCAATGCCGATGACATCTTCATCGGCTGCGGAAACACTATCCATGTTCTGTGTTGTAATCACCTGTTGAACGTCTTTAAGCGTATCGCGATACTTCGCAGCAGTCTCAAAATCGAGTGCCTCCGCCGCGGCTTCCATCTGTTCCGTCAATTCCTTAACAACAGCGTCTGTATTCCCACTCAAGAACTGACACACCTTCCGAACGATCTCGTCGTAATCTGCAACACTCATCTTATCTGCACAAGGCCCCGGGCAGCGTCCGATGTGATAATCTAAACAGACCCGATACTTATTTTTCCTCTCTGTGAGCGGTAAGGTACAGGTCCGAATAGGAAAGAACTTTGTCAACTGCTTCAGTACCTGACGTGTTGAACGTACATGAACAAATGGACCGAAATATCGTGTTCCGTCGTTCTCGGCTTTACGGGTGATATGGATGCGCGGAAAAGGTTCATCCGTGGTTACGCGCAGATACGGGTAGCGTTTATCGTCTTTCAGTTTTACGTTGTAGCGGGGTTGATGCGCTTTAATCAGGTTATTCTCTAAAATCAACGCCTCTACTTCCGTCTCTGTAACGATATAATCAACTTCAGTAACATACCGCATCATCTGTGAGGTGAGTGCATGTGCAGACTTTTCGCGAAAATAGGAGCGCACGCGCGTTCGCAAACGGATCGCCTTTCCGACATAGATGACACTGCCATCGGAGGCTTTCATGAGATAAACCCCGGGCACATTCGGAAGAGATTGCCACAATTCTGGGGTCGCCTTTTCCTGTTGCTCTGTGTTCATCTTTAGGCTCCTGTGTTGGTTTCTGACACGCTCCCGTGGTTACATCTACTCCTGAGAGAACTGCACTTTCTCATACACTGCCCGATAGATAGGTCTACCTTCTAAGATATACTTGGTTTCAAAGTTCGTGGCGATATCGCGATCGGGTTTGAGAGCAACATCAATAGGATGAAGTGCCGACAAATCCGTAAGCCGTTCCTGAATCTCCTGGAAATATGTCTCATAATCTGTCACAACATATAACCTACCATGATCTGAACTGAGTGTGCGCGTCAAGGCTTCCAGAAAGTCTTGATTCCGAAAAATCCGTCGTTTTTGCTGCCGCTTTCTGGGCCACGGATCCGGGAAATAGATATGATACGCCTGCACGGATGCTGCAGCAACATATCGGGTCAAAAAGTAGTTGGCATCCGTCCACGCGAGCCGAACATTTGAGAACATCCCAGACGCCCTATCGACACCGAAATGTCGGATGTACTTTTCAAACCGCTCCCGTGTCAATTCAACGTATTTCTGCGCCCGTTCTACGCCGACATAATTAACTTTCGGATGCCGTTTCGACGCTTCAAGCAGAAAACGTCCCTTACCGAATCCAATTTCTATTTCCACCGGATGCGCATTCCGAAAAAGAATTTCCCAATCAATCGGTGCAGCCACCTCATTGAGCGAAACAGTGTGTTCTGTAATAATGTCAATGATCTGGGAATGAGAAGTTGTATTCTGATAGTAGAGGTCAGTGTAGTTGGGATTTTCGCGCATTTTTTCTTCTTAGTACCAAAAACAGAGTTCGTAATGAAATTATGCCTTAAATGGCATAATTTGTCTTAGCTTTACATTTGGAGAACGGATATACGGAACGAAACGCCAAAGTATCAAAACCACTTCGCCGAACCGCAAGGAAAATTAAAAAAATCGTAATGTAATGGAGAACGGATATACGAAACCCCAAAACATCAAAACCACTTCACCGAACCGCAAGGTATTTTAAAGATATTTGTGGAGATGCGTTTTAACCAAATTATCCTGCGGTTGATACCCCAACACCTCAACAGCACCACTAATATCAAGGTAGCTCTGCTGATACCCGTCAGAGTTCGCAGAACGTCCATACGTAACCAGATATTTTACCGGTCCATCGTAATCAACAGCGAGACCGAAAAGTTGGACACAATCTCGTGGGGTCAGGAGTGTGCTACAGTGGCGAATCCCGCTCGGTTCGTACGTTCCATTGAAACTCCCGATACGAATACTAATGAACCGCATATCGTGTGCATCGACGAGATACCGTCCCGCGATCTCTGCCATCCCCTTCATCGCGCCGTACCACCCGTCCGGGCGAAACTGATCACCGGTCGAGAACCGAGGTGGCGAACTCAATCGCTCATTCCAGCCTGAAACGTGGTTCGTGCTGGCGTATATAATCTTTTTAACGCCGCCCTCTCGTGCTGCTTCAAAGAGGGTCATAGACGCGCCAATGTCGCTGACTTCGCCGGGCGTTTTCCCAAGCGAATCTTGGCGTACATAAGCCAGATGCACCAACACATCCTGATCACGGCACAATTCCTGCATCGCAGCGTAGTCACGAATATCCGCTTGTGCGACGCGGGAACTTGCACCTACAATTGGATTGATATCCATCAATGTTAGTGTATAGGTATCTTGTTCTTCCCACGCCTTCCAGAGCGCGGTGCCGACCGCGCCAGCTGCACCTGTAATAAGTACACGTTGTTTCATCTTTACCCCTTGAAATAAAACTATTGCCCATTTTGAGCCGCCAACGCCGCCATAATATCAGCGTGTACTGCTTTCGGGTCAGCCACCGGTTGGACATAGAACCGATCAATCGCCCGTCCACCTAACCCGGAACACTTACACATCTCAACGTTCAATCCAAGTTTCGCCAAGATACCGCTGAAGTAGTGGAGGAATCCCATCTTTTCCTCACCGACAACGACAATCTCTGAGTAACTCCGTGCCGATTCAACAGTGACATCATCAACCTGCCACGTATCATTCAGATTCACATAGTGTTTCTCAAAAACCTGGTCGAGTGTAACTTCCTCTGCGAGGAGGCTTCGGATGTCAAAATCGAGGTCCCGCTTGAGTTCTTCATCAAGAGGCATTGGTTCGCCTTTGTGATGGAGTGGCTGATGGACAAGCCGATAGATCTCAAGCTCAATATTCGTATCCTGTTTCGTATAGACGCGTGCGTCCCGGACATCTATGCCGTTCGCGAAAAAGAGACCGCTCACTGTGTGTAACTTCCCGATCCGACTTGGACTGCAGAGATGCAGTTCTGTAAATCCGGGACGGTCAATAAACTGGACGATCCCAGTGCTGGGTGTCGCAGCCGTCTCTGTAGATGCTGCTTCTGCTTGTGTCGTCATTTTTATATGCATGGCGATATCTTCAGGAGAAACGCTAATACGATAGGAGACCGGCATGTGGTGAAGGAACTGCTGAAATTCTTCAACCGGTGCAAAGGCACCCCACTGCGTCTCCTCTTGCCCGACAAAGCGAGTCCGAGCGACTTCATATAAACTCTTCAAATTATGCTTAACCACATGGCTGAAATTTTGCGAACCGTTGGCTTTGGAATCACAATAAGTGAGCAGATACAGTGCGGTTAAACGCTCCAACGAGTTAACCTTCTTACAAAATTCAGCGATTGTGCTTTCATCCCAATGATGATAACGTGCCAAATCTATCATCGCGAGGTGTTCTCGGATGAGAAAGCAGATATCATCTGTCTGTTGCGAATTGAACCCAAATTCGGGTGCGATGCGTTCCGCTTTTTTCGCACCGGTCGCAGGATGGCTCGGATCCGGCTTGTCTATATCGTGAAGGAAGAGTGCCATATAGAGCGGACTCGGATCTGAAAGCGATCGAAATACGGTGTTGAGTTCCTCTAATTCGGAAGTCGGGGACGGCGTCGGCGGCGCGCCAAAACCACCTGCACCACCAAACGGACTACTCGGTTCCGTTTGCCGGATTTCATCCAGATGCCCGATCGCAACGAGTGTATGTTTTCCGACCGTATATGGATCAAGACTCCGCTCGCTCCGTGTCATCATCGCCCTTTCAAAAAGTTCCCCGCCCTCTCCGAGATACGACAGAATATCGAGTCTATGTAAGCGTGTTAAGGTCTTCGCAACATCACCAGGTATGTTCATCAACTCTGCCATCCGTCCTTGGAAGGAACGCCAATCAAACGCGTGAACATAGCGGGAGATGAATGTAGAAAGTGATGCATCGATTTCAAAATCGTATTGCTGGAAGTAGATGAACAATGTAAAAAGCTCGCTTGCATCCAACTCACCAAAATTATTATCCATGCAATAGAGCATGTCCGTCCTGACTGCAAGCACATCCGAGATAGGAATTCCGTTCGCCAACATCTTCCGAATCAACAATTCCGCTTTGAAATGCAGATATTTTGCCTTCGCGTAATATTCCGCCATGAACGCGTAACGCCCTTCGTCGGTTTCATCTGTTAATTCAAGGACGCGAGCGATCTGTGCCTGCAGCATATCCTCCTTCTCAGGATGATAGGTGAGATCATCATGTGGCGCGTCAGCAAGCACATGAAGCAGGTTACGCACCTTGAACATGAAATCCAGTGACGGCATTAGCTGCTCATCGTCGTAGTGTTCGTAGAGTTCAGGTATCGATGTAAAGTCTGGCAGCCCACATATCCAGAGCGCGTATTGAAGCGTCCGAAGCCCGCCGCGTCCGGTTTTCACATTCGGTTGGTTGAGATAGATGGTATCCTCAGAAGCCTTGAAAGCATCCGCCTTAGATTTCAACAGGTCCAGGACGAGCGAGATATCCGATTTTTCAGAATGCACGACCTTCCGGAAACGCTCCGTCAGCGTTGAATCACCAGTGATAAACCGCATATCAATCAGTGCGGTCATGTCTTGATAATTCCATTGCGCCACATCCGCCAGCGGCCGATAGATGAAACTAAACTCAAACCCCGGAATTACCGAATGGAGGCTGTCAAAAAAATCATAGAACCATCGGATGAGTTCAAGCGTGCTCTCATCGTAAATATCCTCTAAATCCACAGAAGAAGTATAGATAACATCTACATCCGAAAAATAGCAGAGTTCGTGTCTACCGTAACTCCCGACACCGTAGAGCGCGACATCCGGCATCCATCCCTCTAATTCTGCCGCTAAGTCGCTCGTATCAACATCTGGAAGTTGGCTCAGGACATCAATCTGCTTCTGGAATTCGTCTCGAATCTGGAAGGCGGCGACCTCATAAACCTTCTGAATCACGACATCCCACACCTGTGTGTGGATGCCACAAGCCCCAAAACCGCTTTCGCCCTCCAAGATACGGGCTTTTAGCTGCTCCCGCTCGGATTGGATGAAAGCAGCAAGTTGTTTTTGCAACGCTTCAAAAGTTACATCCAAGTCAGGCACATAGGTATTGAGTCGTTTTTTGATCTGTGTGTCATCCATTTCCCATCACTCCTAATATATTAGCGCAGTCCAATTGTGGCGTCGTTACCTCCAAATCTCGAAATGACTAAAGGATTCATTAAACGCATTATACATCAAATACGGAAAAAAAACAACTGTCGTTTCAATCCTTAACAGAGCCATTCAGTTTTCATAATGTACTTTTTTCATGAGTTGAAGAGCTTGCCAA